>NZ_JBSGBF010000049.1:0-56070 GCF_053601115.1 Streptomyces sp. NPDC004788 | reverse complement strand
CCTGCACCCTCGGCGTGCGGTCCGCCACCCGGCACCGGGTGGCGGCCCTCACGCGTCTGCGGATCCGTCACGGAATGTGGTTCTCGGCCTCTTCCTGCTGGATGCGCTCACGCAGCTGGGGGGCCAGCTGACGGAGCAGCGAGGTGCTGCGCGGGTGCTGCACCCCGAACAGGTCGGCGAGCAGTATGTCGAGCTGCTCGTTGCTCGGGAACGCCTGGTGCTCGTCCACGAACGCCCGCATCGCCTTGTACGCGACCTCGGCGAACTCGTCGATCGGCGGCTCCGGCTCCACGTACTCGACGTACTCCGGGTAAGGGACGAACTCCTCCGGACCCGTCGCCGGCGGAACGTCCTCCGGGCCGAGCGGGACCGGCACCGGAGTCGGCTCCAGGCCCTCCACGATGTTCGGGTTGTACGTGCCCTCGTACGCCTCGGGCGAGACCTGCGGAGCGTCGAACCACGGGCTCTCGTGGTTCACCGGCTGAGCCGGGACCTGCGCCTGGCCCTGCGCCTGGCCCTGCACCTGGGCCTGCGCGGGCACCTGCGTCTGCAGGGGCTGGACCGGCTGCGGCTGCGCCTGCTCCAGCTGCGGAGCGGCCGGCTGCGGAGCAAGCGGCTGCGCGGCCACCTCCGCCACCGCGACCTGCGGCGCCGACGGCAGCAGCACCGGCTCCACCCCCGCCGCCGCCAGACCCGCCGGCGCCGTCTCCGCCAGCGGAACCCCGTACTTCGCCAGCCGCAGCGGCATCAGCGCCTCCACCGGCGCCTTGCGCCGCCACAGACGCCCGTAACGGGCCTGCAGCCGCGCCTGGTACACCAGACGCTCCTGCTCCAGCTTGATCACCTGCTCGTACGAACGCAGCTCCCACAGCTTCATCCGCCGCCACAGCCGGAACGTCGGCACCGGCGACAGCAGCCAACGCGTCAGCCGCACGCCCTCCATGTGCTTGTCCGCCGTGATGTCCGCGATCCGGCCCACCGCGTGCCGCGCCGCCTCCACCGCGACCACGAACAGCACCGGGATCACCGCGTGCATGCCCACACCCAGCGGGTCCGGCCACGCCGCCGCGCCGTTGAACGCGATCGTCGCCGCCGTGAGCAGCCACGCCGTCTGACGCAGCAGCGGGAACGGGATGCGGATCCACGTCAGCAACAGGTCCAGCGCGAGCAGCACACAGATGCCCGCGTCGATGCCGATCGGGAAGAAGTACGAGAAGGTGCCGAAGCCCTTGGCGACGGCGAGCGCGCGCACCGCCGCGTACGAGCCGGCGAAACCGATCCCGGCGATCACCACCGCACCGGCGACGACCATGCCGATGAGTATGCGGTGCGTGCGTGTCAGCTGCATCGCGGCCACCCGCGATCCCCTCCCGTCGAACGACATCTCGCGGGCACAGACTGGCACATGTGCGGGAAGCCCGGCCTCCGGGGGAGGCACGGGCTTCGTGCAAAGTGGGACGAACCGCTATGTATCGGCTACTTGTTGGCCGCGGCGACCGCCGCCACGGCCTCCTTCGCCGCCTTCACCGCGCCATCCGCGATCCACTTGTCCGACGGCGTCTTGGCACCCGCGTAACCGGCACCGTTGTACGACAGCAGCACCACGACGTTGCCCGTGCGGGCCACGACCGACGCGTACTCGAAGTCCTCGTCGGTCTTGCGCAGCTCGTACGACACCAGGTCCGCCTCGTCGCCGACACCCGACGTCTTCGTCGTCTTCAGGTTCTTCGCACCCTCGGTCGCCTGGACCTTCGCCAGCTCCTTGGCGTAGCTCTCGGCGGCGCGCTCCTGACCGCTGCCGAGCGTCGCGTCCGACTCGTAGCGGTAGAAGGACACGTCGAGCCAACGGTAGTTCGAGCCCTTGGTGCCCTTGTCCTCCAGGCCGTTCCACGAGCAGCCGCCACGGCTGGTGATGTCACTGGAGGTCGCGGCCGTGCCCTTCTTGTTCTTCGCCTTCGGCACGAGCTCGTCGATCGTCTTCGACGACAGCGACGTGCAGATCTCCGGCAGCTTCGCGAACCTCGCCGGCTCGACCTTCTTCGTCGTCGGCGCCGCCGACGGCGTGGCGGCCGCCGACGACGCGGCCTTGTCCGGCGCGCCCGAGCCCTTGTCCCCGGAGTCGGAGCCGGACGAGCAGCCGGCGGCGACGAGCATCACCGGGACGGCGGCGCAGGCGAGTATGCGGGAGAGGCGCGGGGCTGATCGCTGCATGGTTCCTTCAGTCGCTTGGGCAGTCGCTTGGGCGGCCGGCGGCCGGGCGGCCACGGTACGCCGACACGTTACGTGGTCCGGACCCGGCCCGGTGGCGGTCACGGAACGCATCCCGACCGCTACTCCTCCAGCCGGTCGGCCAGCAGACGGGCCAGATTCCGGGCCTTTTCCTGCAGCTCCGCACGGTCGGGGGCAACGGCGGAGGAGGTCGTCTGCTCCTCGTAGGAGACGGTCACGATGACGTTCGATGTGCGGAACACCACGCTGACGAGCCGCTGCTGCCCGGACGGACCGGTGGTGACGAGCGTGTCGTCGAGGTACGCGGCGTCACCGAGACCGTCGAGGACCCGAGGCTCCAGACCGGCCGTCGGCGACGCGGCCGGAGGCGTCGCAGCCGTGCTGCTCGCGACCGCGGTCTGGGCGGGCGGCGGGGTGACCGGGCCCTGCGGCGCGTGGGCCGGCTCCTGGCCGGCCATCGGCGACGCGGCGCCGGGGGCGGACGCGGGATCGGTGGACGCGGCCGGCGGGGGCGTGGCCTTGGGCTTGGCCGACGCGGGGCTCGACGCGGGGCTCGACGCCGAGGGCGTCGCCGGGCTCGACGCCGGGGGCGTCGCGGTCGGCGCGACCGGCGCGATGCCGGCGCCGGTCTGCTTGCCCGCGAACACCTGCTGCGCCCGGTCGTCGTCGCTGACCAGCGGGTCGTAGGAGACCACCCGCTCGATGTCGAGCGTCAGCTGGTGCGTCGCGTCGGGCGTGGCCGCCTTCCAACTGCAGCCCACCCGCCGGTCGGTGTCGAACGTCGCCGCCGCGGTCCCGCGGTAGACGCGGTCGCGCTCGGCGTCGGGCAGCCCGGCGGCACCGGGCAGCAGGTCCCTGAGCGTGGCCCGGGGCACGGCACCACACGGCTCGAACAGCGTCCGGTAGCGCCCCGGTGGCGCGGCGGAGGCGGCGGCGGGGCCGGCCTTGGAGTCGACGGCGCCGACGTCGGCGGCCGTGCCGGAGGAACAGCCCGTCAGGCCGATCCCGAGACCGACGGCGAGAGCGACCGCGGAGAGCACGTACGCCTTACGCTGCACGATCCCAGGCTCCCTTCTCCGGACTCCCGGAGGAATCCCCCGAAAACTGTTTGCTGCCCCGCATGGCGCGGTGAACACAATGTGTATCGCACGCACGGCCGTTGATGCCGGTCCGCGGTCACCTGTACGGGCTTTGGCTCCGGTTTTTGCGTTTTCAGACTTTTCGGGGGAAGTGGGCAATTATGTCGTACGTCGAGGTACCGGGCGCGAAGGTGCCCATCCGGATGTGGGCCGACCCGGCGTCTGTGGAGGACGGCGCGATGCGCCAGCTCCACAACGTGGCGACCCTGCCGTGGATCAAGGGCCTGGCCGTCATGCCCGACGTGCACTACGGCAAGGGCGCGACGGTCGGCTCGGTCATCGCGATGCACGGCGCGGTGTGCCCGGCGGCGGTCGGCGTCGACATCGGCTGCGGCATGTCGGCGGTCAAGACGTCACTGACGGCGAACGACCTGCCGGGTGATCTGTCCCGACTGCGCTCGAAGATCGAGCAGGCGATCCCGGTGGGGCGCGGCATGCACCGGGAGATGGTGGACCCGGGGCGGCTGTACCAGTTCCCGACGGCGGGGTGGGGGGACTTCTGGTCGCGGTTCGATGACGTGGCCGATTCGGTGAAGTTCCGCCGGGGCCGGGCGGAACAGCAAATGGGAACCCTTGGCTCGGGAAATCACTACTGCGAAGTTTGCATCGATGGCCAAGGCTCGGTTTGGTTGATGCTGCACTCCGGGTCCCGCAACATCGGCAAGGAGCTTGCCGAGTACCACATCGGCGAGGCACAGAAGCTGCCGCACAACCAGGGTCTGGTGGATCGCGATCTTGCGGTGTTCGTCGCGGACACGCCGCAGATGGCGGCGTACCGCAACGACCTCTTCTGGGCGCAGGAATACGCGAAGTACAACCGCGCGATCATGATGGCGCTGTTCCAGGAGGTCATCCGTCGGGAGTTCCGGAAGGCGAAGGTGGCCTTCGAGCCGGTGATCTCCTGCCATCACAACTATGTGGCGGAGGAGCGGTACGAGGGCATGGACCTGCTGGTCACCCGTAAGGGAGCGATCCGCGCGGGATCCGGGGAGTTCGGGATCATCCCTGGCTCCATGGGCACCAGCTCGTACATCGTGAAGGGGCTTGGCAGCGAGGCCGCGTTCAATTCGGCTTCACACGGGGCCGGCCGGCGCATGAGTCGGAGCGCGGCGAAGCGGCGGTTCACGGTGCGGGACCTGGAGGAGCAGACGCGGGGCGTGGAATGCCGTAAGGACGCCGGCGTGCTGGACGAGATTCCGGGGGCCTACAAGCCGATCGAGCAGGTAATGGAGCAGCAGCGGGACCTGGTCGAGGTCGTCGCGAAGCTCAAGCAGGTCGTCAATGTGAAGGGCTGAGGCAAGCGAAAAGGGGCGGTACGCGTGTACCGCCCCTTGTGCTTACTCAGCGAGGCAGGGGGACGAGTCCGTGGTCCAACTTCCACCGGCGGACCTGGCACGCACTCTGCGAGAGCCCCAATGTCGCGGCCGCTGCTGCGAGCGTTGGCGCTGCGAGCAGGATCCGATCCTTCTCGACAGTCCACTCGATGCGTGATGGCCTCTTCTTCATTCCAGCCGGACGCTCCCAGGTGGAGAGTGAGTTCGCTGCAGTGCGCTTGCGCTCCAGCGACAAGCAGCCGGGGTAGTACAGATGGGCCGCGAGCTGCTGCGCCACCTCTGCCGTGTACAGGATGTTGTAGACCCCGTCGCGAGCGTTTCGTTTGATGAGGCGCTGAGCGCCGATGATCTTCTTCGTGTAGTGGCACAGATACGCTCCAATGGCGGTGCTCGCCGTTGTGAGGCCGATGAACGGGAGGCCCTGCCCGGTGAAGCCCGTGGAGCCGTCGGCGTCGATGACACCCCGGAGGTAGTCAGGGCGGGAGAACGGCACTCGGGGCGGCGTGATGCGCGTTGACTTACGGCCGTATGGCAGGCCGAGTTCGTTCAGCTTCGTGCGGGCCTCCAGGGCACACAGCGACCAGGTCGCTGTGTGGCTGACGGCGGCGAAGTTCGTCGATCGGGTGCGCCGGGTGATGCTGCTGTTGTACGGAGTGAGCCGCTGGAACTCCTCCAGGAGCGTGATGTCTCGGGCGTTGATCTCGACGGTCAGCCTGCCCTTCTGGCCCGTGCCTTGCGCGAGGTGTCCGTCGGCCTGGAGGAAGCCGAACATGTACGCGTAGCGGGGGTCTTCGAGGTCCATGAAGCGCACGGGGGCGCTAAGGTCCTGCTCAGCCATGGGAAGCCCTACTTCCAGATGGTGAGGCCCTCGGTCGGGATTGCCGTCCCGGCCGAGGGCCGTTCTGTATGGAGTTGTTTCGACCGTAGGGCGGGCGTTCGGGCGCCGTGGGGGCTTTCGGGGTGGTTCACCCGAAGGTGTCAGGCCTCGGGGTGGCCCAGGATGTTCGTGTGGTCGGACTGGCTGGAGAACCTGTTCAGGAAGACGTCCCAGCGGCCGTCGGGGCGTTGGGTGAGGGTGGCGCCGTCCTGCCAGATGCCGTTCTCGGGCCACCACTGGGAGCCGGCGGGGTCGCCCTGGTTCTGGTGGATGTTGTGCAGGCCGGCTTCGCCTTCGGGGCCGTCGTCGAAGGGTTCGCCGAAGAAGAGGGCGTGCCGGCCCGGGGTCAGCATCGGTTCGAGTGCGGTGGCGGCGTCCAGGTTGGAGCCCTCCTGCCAGGGGCGGGAGCCGAACAGGTCGAGCAGTTCCTGCAGCCAGGACGGCGGGCGGCGCTGGAAGAGGACTCCGGAGCGGTCCACCAGGGCCGGGTGGCGCAGGTAGTCGAGGGCGCCGGAGTCCGGTGTGGACGCGAGGTTGTGCAGGCCCTGGGGGAGTGTCGCGGCCGGGCCGACGGCGGACGCGTCGAGGGTGAAGGTCTTCCAGTGCACGCCGACGTTGGACTGGTGGCTGTCGACGTCGATCGCGCAGTGGTAGCGCCTGCCCGGCGCGTCCACCTCCGCGTGGACGTGGAACCAGCGGCCCTGGTTGTCCGGCCGGTCGCGGTAGTGGCGGTACAGGATTCCCGAGAGCACGCCGTAGTGTTCGAAGGGCATGCCGTCAGTGAAGCACCGCGGGCCGTGACCGGCCCGGCGGCGCTCCGGGCCGGGCCTCGTCCGGGTCAGAGCTCGCGGTGGACCTTGGTGTTGGAGGCCTGGGCGCGGGGGCGGACGACCAGGAGGTCGATGTTGACGTGCGGGGGGCGGGTGCAGGCCCAGGTGATGGTGTCGGCGACGTCGTCGGCGGTGAGCGGCTCGGCCACGCCGGCGTAGACCTTGGCGGCCTTCTCGGTGTCGCCGCCGAAGCGGGTGGTGGCGAACTCCTCGGTCTTGACCATGCCGGGGGCGACCTCGATGACGCGGACCGGGGTGCCGACGATCTCCAGGCGGAGGGTCTCGGCGAGGACGCGGGCGCCGTTCTTGGCGGCGACGTAGCCGGCGCCGCCCTCGTAGGTGGCGTGGCCGGCGGTGGAGGAGAGGACGACGACCGTGCCGTCGCCGCTCGCGGTGAGGGCGGGCAGCAGGGCCTGGGTCATGTTGAGCGTGCCGATGACGTTGACCTCGTACATGCGGCGCCAGTCGTCGGGGTCGCCGGTGGCGACGGGGTCGGCGCCGAGGGCGCCGCCGGCGTTGTTGACGAGGACGGCGAGCGTGCGGAAGGCGGTGGCGAACTCGTCGACGGCGGCGCGGTCGGTCACGTCGAGGGCATAGGCGGTGGCCTGGTGGCCGGCGTCGGTGATCTCGGCGGCGAGGGCCTCGATGCGGTCCTTGCGGCGGGCGGTGAGGACCACGCGGTAGCCGGCGGCGGCGAGCTGTCGGGCGGTGGCGGCACCGATGCCGCTGCTGGCTCCGGTGACGACGGCGATGGGCTTGCCGGCGGCGGTCATGGGGTGCTCCTCGCGCGTGCGGTCGATTGTGTCGATGGCGTCGTCAGGATAGGACGGGTGGTTCAGCGGCCGCGCGGGGCGTACATGATCACGGCCATGCCGGCGAGGCAGATCAGCGCGCCGGTGACGTCCCAGCGGTCGGGGCGGTAGCCGTCGGCGACCATGCCCCAGGCGAGGGAGCCGGCGACGAAGACCCCGCCGTAGGCGGCGAGGATGCGGCCGAACTCGGCGTCGGGCTGGAGGGTGGCGACGAAGCCGTAGACGCCGAGGGCGAGGACGCCGGCGCCGATCCAGATCCAGCCGCGGTGTTCCCGGACGCCCTGCCAGACGAGCCAGGCGCCGCCGATCTCGAAGAGGGCGGCGACGAGGAAGAGGAGGGCGGAGCGGGCGATGAGCATGGCGGAAGGGTTTCACGGAGCCGCGGGTGCCTCGGGTGCCTCTGGTGTCCCGGGTGTCACGGGTGTCACGGTGTCGGTGTCGGTGTGTCACGGGCGACTCGGGACACGCGGCTGATGGATAGTCAGAACATATGGGTATCAGTCGGTATCTTCGGGGCATGAGTGCGATGCGCAAGGTGCTGCTCGGCCTGACCCTGGCCGCTGCCCTGGTGACCGGTACGGGCGCGGGTGCCCGGGCCGCCGGCCCGGAGGCGGATCTGTCCCACCACGGTCACCTCTCCCTCTGGGACGGGCGGCTCGGTGTCCGCCTGGTCAGCGAGAACCACGGTCCTTCGGACGTCTCCCAGGCGACCGTCCGGATCGCCTTCTCCGTGCCGATGGCGGGCGGTCAGGAGCTGCCGCCGGCCTGTCTCTGGAGCAGCGACCGGGTCGTGTCCTGCCGTACGGGCAAGCTGCGGGCGGCCGGCGCGGCCGGCCGGCTCGCGCTCGACCTGCGGACCGCGGGCAGGCCGGACGAGCTGACCGTGGACATCCGCACCGCGTGGCGCGACGGCGTCACCGACGTCAATCCGCACAACGACCGCCACCGTGTCCTGGTCCTCGCGACCGGCGACCCGTACGTCTTCTGACCGGGGCCGGGTCGGGCCGGGGCCGGGACTCCGGCGGTGGCTACGCGGCCGTGTAGCCGTCGGGGCGGACCAGGACGGTGTCGCGGCGGGCCGGGTTCGCCCAGGTGGCCCGTATGACCCGGTCCGCAGTGACCGGTGCCGTACGGGGCAGGGCCGGCTCGGCGCCCTCGGGGGCGACCAGGACGAACTCGCCCTTGCGCAGGAGTTCGTAGAGCCGGCCCTCGCGCAGCTTCAGGTCGGGGACGCGGCGTGCGCCGGGGCCGTAGGAGATGCCGATGCCGCTGATCTGGCCCATGGCGCGGGCGGCGGCGGGCTTGACGGTGCCGAGGAGCCGGGCGGCGAGGGTGCGGGCGGCGCGCTGGAGCGGGGTGTGGGCCATGGCGAGCCGGACGATGGCGCCGCTGCTGCGCAGTACGCGTGAGCCGATCGGGTGGCGCTCGGCCTGGTAGCTGTCGAGCAGGGCTTCGGGGGCGGACGCCTCGCCGCGGAGGACCGCGGCGAGCTTCCAGGAGAGGTTGGCGGCGTCCTGGAGGCCGGTGTTCATGCCCTGGCCGCCGGCGGGGGAGTGGACGTGGGCGGCGTCGCCGGCGAGGAAGACGCGGCCGGAGCGGTAGGCGGGGGCCTGTCGCTCGTCGCTGTGGAAGCGGGAGACCCAGCGTGCGTCGTGCATGCCGTAGTCGGTGCCGAGGGCGCGGCGGGCGATGGTCCGGAGCTCTTCGAGGTCGACCGGCGCGTCGTCGGGGGCCTGGCGGGCGCGGTCCCAGCCCATCACCCGGTACCAGCCGTCGCCGAAGGGGGCGATGAAGGCGAAGGAGTCGCCGCCTGCCGCGACGGTCAGCAGGTTCTCGGGCTTCTCGGCGAGGCGGACGTCCGCGAGGACGATGGAGCGGATCACGGACGCACCCGGGAAGGGCAGGCCGAGCGCGCCGCGCACCGCGCTGCGCACGCCGTCGGTTCCGACGAGGTAGCGGGCGCGGAGTGTGACGGGCCGGGCGGGCTCGTGGTCGGACGGTGCGGGGCCGGACGTTGCGGGGCCGGTGGGTTCGGGGCCGGAGAGTTCGGGGCCGGAGAGTTCGGCGGTGACCGAGTCGGCGTCCTGGCGCAGGCCGCGCAGTTCCGTCCCGTACCGGAACTCCACGCCTGTGGACAGCGCCCGGCGTTCGAGGAGGCGCTCGACCTCGTACTGCGGCGTGATGAGCAGGTACGGGAAGCGGGTGCGCAGGGCCGAGAGGTCGAGGGAGGCGCGGCCGAACAGGCGCAGCCGGGTGAGCCGGGTGCCGGTGGCGACCAGTTCGTCGGCGAGGCCGCGGGCGTCGAGCTGTTCCAGGGTGCGGGCGTGCACGGCGAAGGCGCGGGTCAGATTGCTTATGCCGGCGGCGCGCCGCTCGACGAGCGTGACCCGCAGGCCGGCGGCGGCGAGGTCGCCGGCGAGCAGGAGGCCCGTGGGGCCGCCGCCGACGACGAGGACGTCGGTGTCGACGTCGGCGCCGGTGCCGTGCGCAGGGGTGGGAGAGGTGGTGCCCGTGGTGCTCATCGCTGCCTCCAAGGGATGCCTGCGTGCCTACGCTCGTTGGCCAACGATTGTTGGTCAACGCTTGTTGGCAAATGTAGGCCCGGCGCGCTGGCGTGTCAACACCTGTTGGCCTACAGTTGTTGGCATGACGACCGCACGCCGCTCCGACGCCACCCGCAACGCGATCCTCGAAGCCGCCCGCGAGCGCTTCGCCGCCGATGGGTACGAGCGCGCGACCATCCGGGCCATCGCCCGCGACGCCGGGATCGACCCGTCGATGGTCATGCGCTACTACGGCAACAAGGAGGGGCTGTTCGCCGCGGCCTCCGCCATCGAGCTGGAGATACCCGAGCTCGGCGCGCTTCCGGCCCAGCACGTCGGCACCACCCTCGTCGAGCACTTCCTCGACCGCTGGGAGCGCGACGACGTGCTGACCGGCATGCTGCGGGTCGGCGTCACCAACCCTGCCGGGGCCGAGCGGGTGCAGGCGATCTTCGCCGAGCAGCTGGGTCCCGTCACGCGTGGCGTCTGCCCCGTCCCGGCCGAGGCGCCGCGGCGGGCGGCGCTCGCCGCGGCGCAGATCATGGGCATGGCGCTGGCCCGTTACGTGCTGCGGCTGCCGCCCGCCGTGGAGATGTCCCGTGAGGAGGTCGTGGCCTGGCTGGGGCCGACGGTGCAGCGGTATCTGACGGCGGAGGCGCCGTAGGGCGGCGTCGGGCGGCGGCGGGCGACTCCGGGGGCCGTCGGGTGACGGCGGATGGACCGCCGGCGCGGGCCGGCGGCCCGGTGCGGGCCCGCCGCCGGGCGGGCGCGGGGCGCGCGCCAGGGGCGGCTGTCGGCGTGGCCGGCGCGCCGGGGTGACGGGTGGTGGGGCGCTCGCCGCCAGGGGCTGGCGAAGCTCGGCCGCCTGGCGCGGGCCAGTGGCGAGTCGGCGACGCGGGACCGGTCGTGCGCGGCGGCGCAGTCGCTGCTTCGTACACTTTCTGCATGCCGCAGCAGAAATCCGCCCGCCGGGACGCCCTCATGGCCGAGCTGCACAGCGAGGCCCGCCGGTACATGGCCGCCTACGCCCTGTTCAACCAGGCCGTCGCCGATCATCTGCGTCTGCACCCGACCGACGTGCAGTGCCTCAGCCTGCTCGGCCTGGAGCCGGAGCCGGTCACCATCGGGCGGGTCGCCGAGCTCACCGGGCTCACCACCGGGTCCGCCACCCGGCTCGTCGATCGCCTCGAACGGGCCGGTTACGTCCGGCGCGAGCGGGACGCCGAGGACCGGCGCCGGGTGATGGTGGCCGCCGTGCCCGAGCGGATGGCCGAGCTCGGTGCGTTCTGGCGGCGCCTGAACAGCACCTGGGGCAACCTCTACGACGACTACGGCGACGCCGAACTCGCCCTGCTCACCACCCACATGCGGCGCACGGTCGAACTGAGCGCCACTCAGATCGAGCGGCTGAGGTCGGGCGAGTTCGACTAGCGCGCGGGCCGCCTCACGCGGTCGCCCCGCCGAACTCGCGGACCGCGTCCGTGACGATCGCCTCCAGGCGGGCGTGGTGGGCGCCCCGCCAGTACACCCGGCCGCACTCCGTGCACCGCGCGAAGACGTCGTACGACTTCTGCGTACCCGACTCCAGCTGGTCGCGCACCGCGTCCTTGTCGGCGTCGGTCAGCGGCCCGTTGCACGCCGTGCAGCGGGTCCAGGGCGCGAGCCGCGGCGCGAAGCGTTCCAGGACGTCGCGCAGCTGCTCGTCCGGCCGGTCGCTGTAGATGTACGCGCCCGCCCACAGCTCGCGGCGGCGCAGCAGCCCCCGGTCCCGCGACAGCATCACCCGCCGCTCCTGCGCGGAGCGCGCGGCGAGCGCCGGGTCGCCGATGTCCTCGCTCTCGTACGCGGCGTCGACGCCGAGCAGGCGGAGCCGGCGGGCGAGGGTGCCCAGGTGTACGTCGAGCAGGAACCGCAGCGGTGCGCCGGGCACCGGCTGGGGGCGCTCGACGCCCTCCACGTCGACCGTCTCGCCGGCCGCCGGCACGTGCGACGGGTCCACGGGCCGCCCGTCCACGAGCAGCCGCCCGGCCTCCGTGAGCGGCACGCCCAGCGACTCCACCACATGCCCGAGCGACGAGGCGCCGTCGGTGGCCACGGTGGTGTGCCCCGAGCGCCGTTCCGCCGCGACGAAGAGCCGCAGGCCGGGGGCGAAGCTGATCTGGATCTCCGGTCCGTTCACGGGGACAGGATGTCACCGGGTGCGGAGGCGCGGCCAGGCATTTCGGCGAGGTGCGAGCCCCGCGCGGTCGCGGGCCGCGCCCCGGCCGCGGCTGCGGCTCGGGCCCCTGGCCGCGCCCCGGCCGCGGCCCGCGAGCGGGCTCAGTGCCCTCCCGTCAGCGCCACGTCCCGCGATACCGTCCACGCATGAAGATCATCGACCTGGAGCCCGGCGATCCCCGTCTGGAGACCGAGCTGCTGCCCGTGCTGCGCGAGCTGCGCCCGCATCTCACGTCCGAGCTGTTCCGGGACGTCTACGCCGAGGGGCACGCCCAGGGCCTGCGCTTCACCGCCGTGTACGCCGACGACGGTCAGTGCGTGGGCGTGGCCGGATGGCGGATCGTCGTCAACACCAGCTCGGTGAGGTCGCTGTACGTGGACGATCTGGTGACGCGGGAGACCGCACGCTCCACCGGCGTGGGGCGTGCGCTGATCACCCACCTGGAAGGGCGCGCCCGGGCGGCCGGGTGTCACGAGCTCAACCTGGACTCCGGGACGCACCGGACCGGAGCGCACCGCTTCTATCTGCGCGAGCGCTTCGACATCGTGGCCTTCCACTTCAGCCGCGAGCTCAGCCCTCCGGCGTCGTAGCGAGGTCGAAGCGCCAGTTGTTGCACCGCATCGGGCGGCCCGGCGGGTACTCCAGGTCCTCCTCGCCGAGGAGGGTGAAGCCGGCCTTGCGGCACACCGCGTTCGACGGCCCGTTCTCCGTCGAGGGGAAGGCGTGCAGATGGTGGAACCGGCCCTCGGCGCGGGCCCGTTCCACCAGCGCGTGGGTGGCGGCCGTGGCCACGCCCCGGCCCTGGAAGCCGGGCAGGACCGTCCAGCCCGTCTCGTAGACGGGCTCGCCGTCCATCTCGGACTCCCAGAAGCCGATGGCGCCGGCCGGTATGCCCTCCGGCAGCACGACGATCCGGAACATGCAGCCGGGCCGCTCCGCGTCGGCGGCCACCGTCTCGTACCGCTGCTGGCGGGCGACGAGCTGTTCGTCGGTCTCGGGGCCGCCCAGATGGGTCATCAACTCCGGCGCGTTCATGGCCCGGAGCAGCTCGAAGTCGCCCTCGGACCACGGTTCGAGGCGGACGGAGGTGCGTGTGGTCTCCATGTCCGCACCCTAGGTCACGGGTCTGACAACGCCCGCGCGTACGCGGTCGGCGGCACCCCGACCGTCGCCGTGAAGTCCCGTACGAGATGGGCCTGGTCGCTGTAGCCCAGCTCGGCGGCGAGCCGGGCCCAGTCCGGGGGAGCGGTGGTGGGGCCGGATCCGTCGGCGCGTTCCAGGGCCTCGTGGATGCGGTAGCGGAGGATGACCCACTTGGGGCCGACGCCCACGTGGGAGGCGAACAGGCGCTGGAGCGAGCGCGCGGACAGACCGGCGGTGCGGGCGAGGGCCGAGACGCGGCGGACCGTGCGGTCCGTGCGGACCAGGTCGACCAGGGCCATCGCCTGCTCGGCGGCCGGGTCGGCGACGGGGCCGTGGGCCAGCAGGAACGCGTCGAGCGCCGCCACGCGTGCGGCGTCGTCGGCGGGCGCGAGCACCTGCGCCATGCCCTCGGGCCCCATCCCCGGCCCAGCCCCCGACCCAGGTCCGGCCCCCGGTCCGGCCCCCGGCCCAGCCTCCGGCCCAGGTCCGGCCCCCGGTCCGGCCCCCGGTCCGGCCCCCGGCCCAGCCTCCGGCCCAGGTCCGGCCCCAGGTCCGACCCCCGGTCCAGGTCCGGCCCCCCGGAACGTCCCCGCCCCCGGGAACGCTTCGGCGAGTGGCGCGATCCGGCCCGTCCAGTGCGAGACCGGCAGCCCGGGCGCGAAGGGGCGGAAGCCGCCCGGGCGGAACTGCACGCCGCAGACCCGGCCCGTACCGGTCAGCTTCTTCGTGAAGAGTTCGAGGCCGATGCCCGAGACGACCGCGGAGTCCCCCGTATCGGAGGAGCGCTCGAAGACGACGTTCACGGACGGATGCGGGACGACATGGGACGCGTACGGCTCGGTCAGGTCCCAGTCGATCAGCCAGTAGTGCTCCAGATAGGGGCGGAGTCCGGGCGCCGGGAGGTGGCGCCGGAAGCGGACACGGGCCAGCAGTTCGGCGGGGTCCACGATGCCCCGGGTGTCGCGGCGCGGGCCGGCGCCGGTTTCCGCGCCCGGGCCGGTTTCCGCGCCAGGGCCGGTCTCCGAGCCGGTTTCCGCGCCGGGGCCGGCCGTGGTTTCTGAGGCGGATCCGGAGGCGGTCATGTGCCGCATGGTTTCCGCTCCGGCCTGCCTCTTTCAAGCGTGGACTCACGTCCTCAGCGCAGGCGGCCCGCCGAGCCCGGCGACAGGCGCGAGACGACCTGGCCGAAGGCCCGCTCCTCGGCCGGGGTGAGGGCGACCGACTCCTGCGGGTGCCAGACGCGCTCCAGCGGGGCGGCGGCCCTCTGGCGGCGGGTACGGGCGCGCAGGCCGACGGCCACCCAGACGGTGACAGTGACGGTGACGGCCAGCAGGCCGAACAGGGTGAGCACGCGGGGGTCCGAGAACTGGCCGGGCAAGGTCATGGCTGACTCCGGGGGCGCGAGACGATTCCTACTGCTTCCTCCCGACTTGTTCAGTTAACACCACCCTGGGGGTCTTTCGGCAGGGGGGCCGGGCTGCCCGAGGCCCTCTTGTGCGGGCCGCGGAACCGCCCCAAGGTGGCGGGGACGGAGATTTCCGGCCGGGGAGGGAGCAGCCGCATGTCGGACACGGCAGGCGCGGGCACGGGCGCGGGCGCGGACACGGACACGGCGGGCGCGGGCACGGGCACGGCGGGCGCGGGCACGGGCGCGTGGGGATTCACGGACGACCGGGGCACGGCCCTGACGGCGGGGCGCCGGCCGGAGCGGGTGGTGGCGTACGTACGGGCCGGGGCGGCCCTGCTCGACCTGGGCGTACGGCCGGTCGCCGTCTACGGCTCCGGGCACGACGGCGAGCTCCTCGATCCGGTCAAGGCGGGCGGGCTCGCGGCGGCGGAGGTGCCGTACCTGGGGCCGGGCCGGGCCCTGGGCGATTCGGCGGCTGCGCGGATCCGGGAGCTGGGCGGCGCGGACCTGGTCGTGGACGTGACCTACGACGGCAAGAGCCCGTACGCGCTCGACGAGGCGTTCGCGGAGCGGCTCGGCGCGCCGCTGGTCGCGCTGTCCGTGGGCAGTGAGCTGTCGCTGCCGGCGATCGTCGCGCGCTTCGGGGAGCTGGCGGGGGCGCTGGGGGCGGCGGGGACGGAGGCGGCGGAGAGGGGAGCGGCGGACGTGGCGGCCGCGGAGGCGGCGGTACGGGCTGCCGCCGGGCGCGGCGCGGTCGACGTGCTCGCGCTGTCGGGTGCGGGCCCGGAGCAGGTGCATCTGGCGCGGCCGCACGCCTGGCCGGAGCTGGCGCGGCTCGCCGAGCTGGGGGTGCGGTTCGTGGACCCGGGGCCGGGGCCGGGGGCGAACTGGCTGACGACGGATTGGGAGTACGCGGTCGGGCTCGGGCCCGATCTGGTGCTCTTCGACAGCCGGGTCAACGCGGTGCCGCCGCACCGGGTGCCGGCGGGGGCACGGTTGGCGCCGTGGAATCCGGAGACGCCGCCCAGTGCGGTGGCGTATGCGCGGTTCTTCGAGGACGTGGCGGGGGCGTTGGACACGGGGTTGTAGGGCCGCTTTCCGGGCCCGGTCCATGAGGCGCCGCCCGTCGTGGGCCGCGTAGGCCGAGGAGCGGAACGCGCCCGCAGGGGCGCCGTCCCGTGGGCCCATCCGTCCCTCCCCTGGGGCTTCGCCCCGGGGGGACCCCAGCGGGACGATTGCCCGCACGGAGGGGGAGAGGCGGGAGCGGAGCAGCCCGCGCTGGGGCGAGGCGCCCTGCGGCCCGGGCGGGCGTGCGGGGCGCGAAGCTCCGCCTCGTTCCTACGCCAGCCAGCCTCCCAGCGACGTCGCGAAGTCTTCCGCTCTGGCCAGTTGCTCGCGGAGTTCCGCCACTCGGGCTCTCGCCGCCTCCTCGTAGCGGCGGACCCGGGCTACGAGTGCGGCGCGGGTCGGTGGGTCGAGGTCGAGGTCGGGGGACGCGAGGTGGTCGAGGGCGGTGAGGAGGTCGCGGGTCTCGTCGAGGGTGAAGCCGAGGGGTTTCATGCGGCGGATCACCATCAGGCGGGCGACGTCGGCGTCCGTGTAGAGGGGGAAACCGCCCTCGGAGGCGGCGGAGGGGACGACCAGGCCGCTGTCCTCGTACTGGCGGATGGTGCGCAGGGGGAGTTCGGTCCGCTCCGCGACCTCGCCGATCTTCATGGGGCGGGCGGTGGGCACAACGCTCAGCACAGACTGGTCCTTCCGGACGGGCGCGGCTTCCGCGCATTAGATCCGATTCGTCCTAACTTCAGCACTTATGAGAGCTGGAAACGCGGCGAAACGCCTGCTGGTAGGACGTCCGTTGGACAGCGCGCGGCTCGGCGAGACCCGCCGCCCGAACGGCTTGCCCCGCCGATCTTCCGCAGCGACCCGTTCTCCTCCGTCGCCCACGCCACGGAGGAGATCCCGCTGATCCCGGCGCGCGGCGGCCTCGCCGCGCTGTGTGGGTGGTACGGGCCCTACGGCCACACCAGGCAGTACGGCTGGTGGCCCGCCTCGTGCAGACGGTGGCTGAAGTCCTGCCACTCGTGCAGCAGCTGGTAGACGTTGAACGCGTCCTGCGGGCCGCCGCGGTCGGGGACCGTGGACCAGATGAAGGCGGCGGCGCCGACCGACTCCTCGCCGATCCCGCGCAGCGGGTCGACGGCGGTCATGGGCAGCTTCACCACCGCGTAGTCGGGGTGCAGGACGACGAGTTCGAGCGGAGGGACCTTGTGCAGGGGCATGCCCTGGATGCCCGTGAGGACCATCGCGGCTATGGTCTCCGGCTTGATCCGGGTGAACATGCCGCCCATGCCGAGCTCGTCGCCGCCGAGCTCCTCGGGACGCATCGAGATCGGGACGCGGGCTGCGGTCGCGCCGTCCGGTGCGCCGAAGTACTTGTACGTCACCCCCAAGCGGCCTCTCCCGACACTCGCGCCGTCCACCGCCGGTCCGTCGATCCGGTCGGTGGTCTCCCGCGCCTCACGTGCCTCGCGCGCCGCCCGGGCACGCCGGGCCCTGGCCCGGCCGAGCCGCGAGTCGTCCACGACACCGCCCGGATCCCCGACCGGCGGCTCGCCGCCCCTCGAAGCGCCGCCCCTCGAAGCGTCGCCGCTCTTCGGAGCCTCCCCGCCCAGGCGCGACTCGCCCACGCGCGGCTCGCCCAGGCGCGACTCGCCCGTACGAGATTCACCCATGCGCCCCTCGCCCGTCCGGGACTCGCCCGTTCTCGGCTCGTGCGTCCGCGACTCGTAAGCCTTCGGCTCGTTCGCCCGCGACTCGCTTCCCCGGGGATCGCTCCCTCGCGGCTCGCCCATCCTCGGCTCGTTCCTCCGGGGATCGCTCACCCTCGACTCGCCCGGTCGCGGCTCGTTCCCCCGCGGCTCGTTCCCCCTCAGCTCACTCGACCTCGGATCGCTCGACCTCGGATCGCTCGACCTCAGCTCACTCGACCTCGGATCGCCCGGTCTCGGCTCGCCCGTGCGCGGCTCGTTGGCCCTCGGCTCTTCCGTCCTCCGGCGCCGGTGCCTCCCCCGCCGGACAGGGTCGGGACCCAGGTCGTCAGTCCCCTCACCCGGTCCGCCACCGCGATGCATATCTCCACCCGACTACTGTTCCAGGCCGCACGCGTCCGCCACGCGGTCCGATCATCGTGACAGTGACCTCCCCCAGGGTCCTGCGGTGAAACACCTGTCCGCAAGATCGCCGTGGCCTCTGACACCATGGATTCCGTGAGCCATCCCTATGACGCCCCAGTTTCGCAGACGCGGAGGACAGACGCCCCGGCGTAATTCACAGGGTGCCCACACCGTCCCTCCGTATCACACGTCGTACTCGCAGGTCAGGATCACAGTGCCGTATTCATACGAAGCTCCAGTCTCACAGACGCTTTTCGACCGCGCCTCGGTTGTGACGCCCGGCGGCGTGAACTCTCCGGTACGAGCCTTCCGGGCCGTGGGTGGAACGCCCCGGTTCATGGTGTCCGGTACCGGTCCGTACCTCACCGACGCCGACGGTCGCGAGTACGTCGACCTGGTCTGCTCGTGGGGGCCGATGATCCTCGGGCACGCGCACCCCGAGGTGACCGCGGCGGTGCAGGCGGCGGTGGCTCGCGGCACCTCCTTCGGCACGCCGGGCGAGGGCGAGGTCGCGCTCGGCGAGGAGATCGTGGCGCGGATCGAGCCGGTCGAGCAGGTCCGCCTGGTGTCCTCCGGCACCGAGGCGACGATGTCGGCGATCCGGCTCGCCCGCGGCTTCACCGGGCGCGCGAAGGTCGTCAAGTTCGCGGGCTGCTACCACGGCCACGTGGACGCGCTGCTCGCCGCGGCGGGCTCCGGTGTGGCCACCTTCGGCCTGCCCGACACGCCCGGCGTGACCGGCGCCCAGGCCGGTGACACGATCGTGCTGCCGTACAACGACCTGGAGGCGGTGCGGGCCGCGTTCGCCGCGCACCCGGGCGAGATCGCCTGTGTGATCACCGAGGCGTCGCCGGGCAACATGGGCGTCGTGCCGCCGCGGCCGGGCTTCAACCAGGGCCTCGCGGACCTGTGCCGGGAGAACGGCGCGCTGTACATCTCCGACGAGGTCATGACCGGTTTCCGCACCTCGCGGGCCGGCTGGTACGGCGTCGACGGCGTCCGCCCCGACCTGATGACCTTCGGCAAGGTCATGGGCGGCGGTTTCCCGGCCGCGGCCTTCGGCGGCCGTGCCGACGTCATGGGCCACCTCGCCCCGGCCGGCCCGGTCTACCAGGCCGGCACGCTCTCCGGTAACCCGGTCGCGACCGCCGCCGGACTCGCGCAGCTGAAGCTGCTCGACCAGGCCGCGTACGACAAGGTCGACGCGGTGTCGAAGGAGATCCAGGGCCTGGTCACGGACGCGCTGACCAAGGAGGGCGTGGCGCACCGGCTGCAGACCGCGTCCAACATGTTCTCGGTGTTCTTCACGGCGGACGAGGTGCGGAACTACGACGACGCGAAGAAGCAGGAGGCGTTCCGCTTCAACGCCTTCTTCCACTCGATGCTCGCGGACGGCGTCTACCTGCCGCCGTCGGCCTTCGAGTCCTGGTTCGTGTCCACCGCCCACGACGAGCGCGCGGTCGAGCGCATCGCCGCCGCCCTGCCCGCGGCCGCCCGCGCCGCCGCCGAGGCCACGGAGGTCCAGGCATGACCGACGTCACCGTCGTCCACCTGATGCGCCACGGCGAGGTCCACAACCCGGACGGCATCCTCTACGGCCGCCGCGCCGGCTACCACCTCTCCGAGCTGGGCCGTCAGATGGCCGACCGGGTCGCCGAGCACCTCGCCGGCCGGGACATCACCTATGTCGTGTCCTCCCCGCTGGAGCGGGCGCAGGAGACGGCGGCCCCGATCGCCAAGACCCACGGCCTCGACCTGGCCACCGACCCGCGCCTCATCGAGGCGGGGAACGTCTTCGAGGGCAAGACCTTCGGCGTCGGCGACGGCGCGCTGCGCAAGCCGGGCAACTGGCGGCACCTCACCAACCCGTTCAAGCCGTCCTGGGGTGAGCCGTACCTGGAGCAGGTCGTGCGCATGATGGGCGCGCTCGACGCGGCGAAGGACGCGGCCCGTGGCCACGAGGCGGTGTGCGTGAGCCATCAGCTGCCGATCTGGATCGTGCGCAGCTTCGTGGAGAAGCGCCGGCTGTGGCACGACCCGCGGCGCCGGCAGTGCACGCTGGCCTCGCTGACCTCGTTCACGTACCAGGGCGACCGGATCGTGTCCGTCGGCTACAGCGAGCCGGCCCTGGACCTCGTACCGGAGCACCTGCGCGCCGGGGCCAAGCCGGTCAAGGGGAAGGCGAAGGCCTTCGGGGCGTAGCCCGTACCGGCCCTCCTGGCTCATCATCAAGGCGGTCGTTCGTTCGTGTCCTGCACGGGCGAACGACCGCCTTGAAATTATTGTGCTATTTCCCGGAACCTCCGAGTTCCTCCCGGCATCTCACTGGATGTCGGTTGCGTCGTTGTATTGCGGGATGTGGGGATCGGATGCGCGGGATGGGGCAGGTCAGCCGGAGGAAGCTCCTCGGCGCGGGCGTCGGGGCGGCCGCGGCGCTCGGGATCGCCGGGTGCAGCACCAACGGCCCGGACAAGGGCGGCCGTTCGGGTTCGGGCAAGGACGGGAACGCGGACGGTGGCCCGGACGGTTCCGCCACGCCCACGCAGAACGACGGCAAGCCCATCGGTGACGGTTCCACCTCCGACACCGGAAAGCAGCCGAACCAGCCCGACGCCCCCGTGCCGCTGCAGCCCGGTCAGACCCCGCCGCAGTTCGTGGTGTTCTCCTGGGACGGCGCCGGCGAGGTGGGCAACGGCCTCTTCCCGCGCTTCCTGGAGCTGGCCAAGAACCACGACGCGCGGATGACCTTCTTCCTCTCCGGGCTCTATCTGCTGCCCGAGTCGAAGAAGGACCTCTACCGGCCGCCGAACAACCGCGTCGGCGCCTCCGACATCGGCTACCTCACCGACGAGCACGTCAAGGCGACCCTGAAGTACGTCCGCCAGGCGTGGCTGGAGGGCCACGAGATCGGCACGCACTTCAACGGGCACTTCTGCGGCGGCTCCGGCTCCGTCGCCCACTGGACCCCGGCCGACTGGCAGAACGAGATCGACCAGGCGATCGGCTTCGTGACGAAGTGGAAGACGAACAGCGGCTGGACCGACCTCGACGCGCTGCCCTTCGACTACGCCAAGGAGCTCGTCGGCGGCCGCACCCCCTGCCTGCTCGGCCAGGACAACCTGCTGCCGACCGCCAGGCGGCTCGGCTGGCGCTACGACGCCAGCTCGCCGGGCGGCCGCCAGATGTGGCCGGTCAAGCGGAAGGGCATCTGGGACTTCCCGCTCCAGGCCGTGCCCTTCCCGGGCCACTCCTTCGAGGTCCTCTCGATGGACTACAACATGCTCGCCAACCAGTCGAAGAACACCACCAAGGGCATGCCCTCCCGCTACCCGGGCTGGCGCGAGCAGGCCACCGGGGCGTACGTGTCGGGCTTCAAGCGCGCGTACGAGACGAACCGCGCGCCCTTCTTCATCGGCAACCACTTCGAGCAGTGGAACGGCGGCATCTACATGGACGCCGTCGAGGAGGCCCTGAAGCAAATGGCCGGGAAGAAGGACGTCCGGCTGGTCTCCTTCAAGCAGTTCACGGACTGGCTGGACGTGCAGGATCCGAAGATCCTGGCGAAGCTGCGTACGCTTGAGGTCGGGCAGTCGCCGGCGGGTGGCTGGAACACATTCCTCAAGACGGCTTAGGTTTTCTTGACAAGGGGCTTTACGGGCACGTAGGGGGGCGCCCAAGATCCCCGAAGCGCCCATGCGAAACTTTTCACATGAGCCTTAGCCGCGCCCCTCGTCGCGCCCTGCTGGCGGTCGGAACCCTGGCCGCCGCGCTCGCGCTGACCGCATGCAGCTCCGATTCCAACGGCAAGTCCGGTGGCGGTGGCGGCACCAACTTCGTGACCAACACGGGCGGTATCTCCACCGTCGCCAAGGGCGAGCGCGAGGCGGCCGGCAAGCTCGCCGGCGAGACGGTCGACGGCAAGCAGCTGGACGTCGCCGACTTCAAGGGCAAGGTCGTCGTCCTCAACGTCTGGGGCTCCTGGTGCAGCCCCTGCCGCGCCGAGGCGCCGCATTTCGCCAAGGTCGCCAAGGAGATGAAGGCCCAGGGCAAGGCCGTCGAGTTCGTCGGGATCAACACCCGCGACTTCGAGAAGACCAAGGCCGTCAACTTCGAAGCGGACTACGGGATCACGTATCCCAGCCTCTTCGACCCGGCCGGAAAGCTCATTCTCAACGGATTCCCCAAGGGCACCCTGAATCCGCAGGCCATTCCGTCCACCATCGTTCTCGACAAGGACGGAAAGATCGCCGCGCGCTCCCTCATGGCGCTCGACGACACCAAGCTCCGTTCCATGATCGACCCGCTCCTCGCCGAGAAGTGACCGGGAATCGGAAACGGGGAATGTGACGTGGATCCCAATCAGACGGTGCTGAGCGGCACCCTGCTGCTCGCGCTGCCGATCGCCGCGCTCGGCGGGCTCGTCTCCTTCTTCTCGCCGTGCGTGCTGCCGCTCGTCCCCGGCTATCTGAGTTACGTGACCGGCGTCACCGGCACCGACCTCGGCGAGGCCCGGCGCGGCCGGATGACCGCGGGCGCGGCGCTGTTCGTGCTCGGCTTCTCCACCGTCTTCGTCTCCAGCGGGGCGCTCTTCGGTTTCTTCGGCTGGACGCTCCAGGAGCACCGCGACACCCTGACCACCGTCCTGGGCGTGCTCATGATCCTCATGGGCGTGTTCTTCCTGGGCCTCATGCCCTGGTTCACCCAGCGCGAGTTCCGCTTCCACCGGAAGCCGGTCGCCGGGCTCGTCGGCGCGCCGCTGCTCGGCGCGCTGTTCGGCATCGGCTGGACACCGTGCATCGGCCCGACGCTCGCCGCCGTCAACGCGCTCGCCGCGCAGGAGGCCAGCGCCGGCCGCGGGGCGATGCTGACCGTCGCGTACTGCCTCGGTCTCGGGGTGCCGTTCATCCTGACGGCCGTCGCCTTCCGCAAGGCGCTCGGCGCGTTCGCCTGGGTGAAGAAGCACTACACGTGGGTGATGCGGATCGGCGGCGGCATGATGATCGTGACCGGCGTCCTGCTGCTCACAGGCGCATGGGACACCATGGTCTCCACGATGCAGAGCTGGTCCAGCGGTTTCACGGTGGGGATCTGAGAGTCACGGGATGAGCAACACAGACACGACAGAGCAGCGGGAGACCGACCTCGGCGAGGCCGGCGCCCAGCTGTCCACCGCGCCGCAGGAGTCCGCCGAGGACACCGTCATCGGCGGCCCCACCCTCGGCGTCATCGGCTGGATCCGCTGGTTCTGGCGGCAGCTGACGTCCATGCGGGTCGCGCTGATCCTGCTCTTCATGCTGTCCCTCGGCGCGATCCCGGGCTCGCTCATCCCGCAGAACAGCGCGGACGAGCTGAAGGTGCGGACCTTCAAGGAGGCCCACACCACCCTCGCGCCGATCTACGACAAGATCCAGTTCTTCGACGTCTACAGCTCGGTGTGGTTCTCCGCGATCTACATCCTGCTGTTCGTCTCGCTCATCGGCTGCATCCTGCCCCGCACCTGGCAGTTCGTCGGCCAGCTGCGCGGCCGCCCGCCGGGCGCCCCCAAGCGGCTCACCCGCCTCCCCGCGTACACCACCTGGCGCACCGAGGCCGAGCCCGAGCAGGTCCGCGAGGCCGCGCTGCGCATCCTCAAGGGCCGCCGCTTCCGCGCCCACACCGTCGGCGACGCCGTCGCCTCGGAGAAGGGCTATCTGCGCGAGGCCGGCAACCTGATGTTCCACGTCGCGCTCATCGTCATGCTGGTCGCCTTCGCCTGGGGCCAGCTGATGAAGTCCGAGGGCGGCAAGCTGATCGTCGAGGGCGACGGCTTCTCCAACACGCTCACCCAGTACGACGACTTCAAGTCGGGCTCGCAGTTCAGCGTCGAGGACCTGCCTCCGTTCAGCTTCAAGCTGGACGAGTTCACCGGCACGTACGAGAAGAACGGCCCGCAGCGCGGCACCCCGCGCACCTTCGAGGCGGCCGTCACGTACTCCGAGGGCGGCGGCCCCGACAAGAAGTCGGTCATCCGGGTCAACGAGCCGCTGGAAGTCGGCGGCGCGAAGGTCTATCTGATCTCCCACGGGTACGCGCCCGTGGTCACCGTCCGCGACGGGCGCGGCAAGGTCGTCATGCACGAGCCCGTACCGATGCTGCCCTTCGACAACAACGTCACCTCGTCCGGCGCGATCAAGGTGATGGACGGCTACCGCGACAAGAACGGCAAGAAGGAGCAGCTGGGCTTCTCGGCCCTCTTCGTGCCGACCTTCGCGGGCGCGGGCAAGGGCTCGATGTTCTCCCAGTTCCCCGCGCTGGAATTCCCCGTCCTGGCGGTCACCGGCTACCACGGCGACCTGCGCGTGAACTCCGGTCTGCCGCAGAACGTGTACCAGCTCGACACGTCCAAGATGAAGCAGTTCAAGGTCCAGGGCGGCACCGGTGTCGCCAACCGGCTCCTGCCCGGCGAGACCATGAAGCTGCCCGACGGCGCCGGCTCGATCACCTTCGAGAAGGAGATCAAGGAGTGGGCGAGCTTCCAGGTCACCCAGCAGCCCGGCAGCGGCCTCGCCCTCACGGGCGCGCTCGCCGCCATCGCCGGTCTGGCCGGCTCGCTCTTCATCCAGCGCCGCCGGGTCTGGGTCCGGGCGGTACGGGGAGCGGACGGCGTCACCGTCGTCGAGATGGCGGGCCTGGGGCGGAGCGAGTCCGCCAAGCTGCCCGAGGAGCTGGCCGAACTCGCGGTCCTGCTCAACGCCGAGGCGCCGACGGCGCCGGAGCCGGGACCGGAATCCGCTGATGCGGCGGAAGAACCCGCCGAGACAACTGCCGAAGAGGCACCCGCCACCGAGGCACCTGCCGAAAAGTCCGAAGGGGCTGAGAAGTGATCCTCGCCGCCGCGACCAACGAGAGCCTGGCGCACACGAGTAACTACCTCATCTACTCGTCGATGGCCGTCTACACGCTGGCCTTCCTCGCGCACATCGCCGAGTGGGTGCTGGGCAGCCGCAGCAAGGTCGGCCGCACCGCCGCCGCGCTGACCCCGTCCGCCGCCCAGCCGGCGGCCGCGGCCCCGGCCGTGACCGTGCAGGTCAAGACGGCCGGCGGGGGCACGGCCGTGCTCGACAAGCCGAAGGTCGTCACGCGCTCCGCGGCCGGCGTCCGGGACGTCCCGGACGGCCCCGGCGCGGCCGGCGGCACCGAGAAGGGCGACCTGTACGGCCGGATGGCCGTCTCGCTCACCACGCTCGCCTTCCTCATCGAGGCGGCCGGCGTGGTCGCCCGCGCGCTCTCCGTGCAGCGGGCGCCATGGGGCAACATGTACGAGTTCTCGATCACCTTCTCCACGGTGGCGACCGGCGCGTACCTGGGCTTCCTGGCCGCGAAGAAGAACATCCGCTGGATGGGCCTGCCGCTGGTGACGACCGTCCTGCTCGACCTCGGTGTGGCCACCACCTGGCTCTACACCGCCAGTGACCAGCTGGTTCCGGCCCTGCACTCGTACTGGCTGTGGATCCACGTCTCCACCGCCATCTTCTGCGGCGCGGTCTTCTACCTCGGCGCGGTCGCCACCCTGCTCTACCTGTTCCGCGACTCGTACGAGAACAAGCTCGCGACCGGCGGCGAGCCGGGCTCCTTCGCCCGCTCCGTCCTGGAGCGGCTGCCGGCCGCCGCGACGCTCGACAAGTTCGCCTACCGGGTCAACGCGGCGGTCTTCCCGCTGTGGACCTTCACGATCATCGCGGGCGCGATCTGGGCCGGTGACGCGTGGGGCCGTTACTGGGGCTGGGACGCCAAGGAGGTCTGGTCCTTCATCACGTGGGTCGCGTACGCCGCGTACCTGCACGCCCGGGCCACGGCCGGCTGGAAGGGCCGCAAGGCCGCGTACATCGCGCTGATCGCCTTCGGCTGCTTCCTCTTCAACTACTACGGCGTCAACATCTTCGTGAGCAGCAAGCACTCGTACGCGGGCGTCTGAGCAGCGCTCTGAGTTCGCTGAGCGGCGTTCCGAGCCCACTGAGCAGCGCTCTGGGTCCGCGGCCGGACGGCCGCGGGCAGCTGGGCTCGCGACCGAAGGGTCCCGGGGTCACGCTGGAGGTATGAGCGAGATACCCCGGGGCCGGGCCGAGACCCACGACATCGACGAGCACCTGCTGCGGTACGTGGTCGACCTCCCGCACCCGATGCCGATGGTCTGGGCGGCCGTCGCCTCGCCCGAGGGCCTGCCCTCGTGGCTGTGCGCGGCGGACCCGCTGGAGCCCCGGCTCGGCGGGCGCGTCACGCTCCGCTGGCTCAACGGCGACACGGTGGTGTCCGGGCGGGTGACCGCCTGGGACCCCGAGTACGTGGCCGAGTACACGGTCGGCCCGCCGCACGGCCGGATCCGCTTCCACCTGGAACCGGGCCGGCCGGACGCGGCCGGGTCGACCGTGCTGCGTTTCACGGCGGACTTCCACGGGACGCGCGAGGCCAAGCTCGACATGCTGGCGGGCTGGCACGACCACCTGGAGCGGCTGCGGGACGCGCTGGACGGGCGGCCGACGGACTGGCGCGACTGGACCGACGCGCGGTGGCGGCAGCTGCGGGAGGTGTACGCGCGGGACGAGGCGCCCTGGCCGGCCTGGGAGCCGTGAACCCGTAAGGGGCCGCGAGCCCCGAACCCTTCAGGGCTCACCCCTTGCGTGGCGGCAGGCAGCTCGTCGTCGGCGGTGCGCCCTCCGGCCAGGCGATGGCCACGAAGCGCTGGCTGCCGTCCTGCGCCAGCTCCACGATCGGGACCGCCTTGTTGTACGGGTTGCCGTAGTTGTCCAGGCAGATCCAGCCGCCCGCGCCCTCCACCCGCAGCGACCCCTTGACCTGCGGCCACTGGGTGCGGACGTCGGCGAGCTCCGGATAGGCGGCGTTGTCCGGGGTGGCCTGGCGGATGGCGTGGACGGCCAGGGCCATGGCGTCGTACGCGACGATGGCCTGCCCGTCGGCGAGCGCGACCGGCCCCGCGGAGGCGCGGGCGATGTCCGTCACGAAGGTCTGGTACGCGACCGTCGAACCGCCCGTCGCCGGGACCGACCGGCCGGGCGCGGGCAGCCAGGCGTCGGGGTGGGCGAGCGACGCGTACCGGACGGTGAGCCGGTTCTTCAGGGCCCGCCGGTCGAGCAGCTTGTCGGCCCCCAGGTAGGAGCCCTCGTCGCCGGTGAGGACGGTGAAGGAGCGCTCGGCGCAGCCGCGGGCGCCCAGCGCGTTGATGAACTGGCGCAGCTGGGTGTGGCGGCCGGCGAAGAAGACGGTCTCGGCGCGGGTGTCGCAGATGAGGTGGGTGATCTGCCGGAAGGTGTTGGCGGTGTTGCCCTCGTCGGTGGGGTCGGCGGGCGAGGTGAAGAGCTGCGGCTCGTAGGGGGCGCCCTTGAGGGAGGCGGCGAAGGCCGACTTGAGGGTGTCGGTGTAGTGGTCGCCGTTGCGGGTGTCCTGGACGAGCAGCGCCTTGCCGGCGTTCACCTTGCCGAAGTGGGCGAGCGCCTTGGCCTCGTCGCTGTTGGTGGGCGAGACCCGGGCGAGGCCGGGGTAGCGGTTGTGGGCGGCGCCGGGGCCGTCGGCGATGTCGTCGGCGGTGATGGTGGTGCCGACGACGGCGATGCCCGCGCCGGTGAGGGCGGCGACGGTCCCGCGTATCGCGTCGGACGAGGTGGCGATGCCGGTCACCGCACGCAGCCGGTGCGGGGCGTCGGTCATGGACGTGAGCTGACCGGCGACGCTCTGCCAGTGGGCGTTGTTCTTGCCGCTGTTGGCGAGGACCAGACGGATCTTGGGGGTCTCGCTGTTGGACTCGTGGTTGGCGCGGTACTGGCGGGCGTAGGCGCCCTGCACCTCGCGCAGCACCTTGACGCGCATGCCGGGGTCGGTGGAGGTGAAGGGGAGCAGGACGGCGACGGTGGCGTACTCGTCGGGCTTCAGCGTCGCGTTCTCGGCGCCGATGCGGCCGGCGATCTCGGCCAGGTCGGGCATCCCGAAGGCGTAGCCGTCGCCGGCGGTGGCGACGCCCACGCACTCGTCCGAGTCCTGCGGGCGGGCGACGCCCGGCGCGCAGGAGCGGTTCTCCGGCGTGGTCATGGACTTGATCCCGTACCCCAGCGGCACGCCGACGACGACCAGGGCGATCAGCGCGGCGACGAGCTTCTGCCGCGGGGTGTAGAGGAATGTGCGGAGGAAGTTGCTCAGCCGGTCGGCCATGACCTCAGACTCCGTCCTCGCGGTCGCGGCCCGGCGGCAGCGTGAGCCGGCGCCAGGCGTGGATGTCCTTCGGCCAGTGCGTGGCCGCGTCCCACAGGGGGCTGTTGCCCGTCAGATGGCGGCCGGAGAGCTGGCGCAGCTCGTGCGCCAGCTTCTCGGTCACCTCGCCGTCGGGCAGGGCGAGCGGATCGGTGAGCAGCCATACGGCGTGCAGCAGGCGCCGTACGGACAGGTGCAGGGCCTTGCCGTCGGCGTTCAGCCCGGCGGGCAGGGCGTCCGGGGTCTGCCGGCGGGACTCCTGTCCGAGGGCGACGGCCCGTCGCGGGTCGGGCCCGGCGGGCCGGCCCGTGGCGTGCGGTTCGCGCGGGTAGGGCGCGGAGGCGATGAAGCGGAGCCGGCCCAGCCAGCCGAGCACGTCGGGCTCGGGGAAGGTGGTCCGCAGATGGGTCACCGCGTTCTCCACCCGGCCCAGGGCGAGTTCGTGGTAGAGCCGGTACGGGCGGGTGGCGTCCTGGTCGTAGTGCCGGTGCAGGGTCTCGTGGACGGCCCGCCAGGCCGCGTGGCGCGGGTGGTCGGCGTCGTCGAAGCGCAGCCGGTGTAGCAGCAGCGCGCGCAGCAGCGGGTCGGCGACGAAGTGCTCGGGGCCCTCCGCCCAGTCCTCGGCGCGCAGCAGGTCCCGTACCCGCAGCGCCATGTCGCCGTCCCGGGACTCGGTGTGCAGCCGGGTGCGGGCGAGCAGCCGGGCCGACTCCTCGTCATGGGCGGCGGCGAGTACGGTGAACGGCTCCAGGCGCGGCTGCGGGAGCAGCGCGCCGAGCAGCGCGGGCACGACCGGCACCGGCCGGGCGTCCTCGCGCAGCTCCACGGTCAGGTCGAGCAGCGCGCCCGGGGTGAGGCCGGGCCGTTCGGCGCGCGGCGCCTCGGCGGCGGCCTGCCCGAGCAGCGTCACGCCGAGCGGGCGGCCGCCGGTGAGCCGGTGCACGCCGCGGGCCAGGTCGGCCGGGGTGCGGCCGGACGGGTCGAGCCGGTCGAAGGCGGCCTGCGTCTGGGCGGGCGACAGCGGGGTGAGCGCGACGGCGAGGATCCCGGAGGTGATGTCGCCGCCGCGCGGCGCGGGCGCCCGGTGCGTGGTCTCGGGCAGCCGGGTCCGGTGCGCGTGGCGCATGCCCTCGTGGTCGTGCACCCGGGAGGTGGCGAACACCACCACCTTGTCGCGGCGGCCCTCGTGGCGGGCGCGCAGGACCGGTTCGACGAGCCGGCGGCCCAGCTCGCCGTGCGCGTTGTCGAGCAGCAGCACGGGCCGGCCGCGGCGGGTGCCGGCCCGGATCAGGCCCTTGTACGCCTGGCCGAGGTCCTCGATCAGGGCGTCGACGAGGAAGTCCTCGGCCTCCTGGCGGCGCCGGCCGCCCTGCGCGAAGTCGATGGCGAGCTGCTGGAGGCCGGCCTTGCCGCGGCCGCCGGCGTTGCGGTACGTGCCGTACCAGCCCTCCGACTTCTGCTGGACCCGGCCGAACACCTCCTCCAGGACCGTCTCCACGGTCGCCTCGGCGAGCAGCCCGGCGAGCGGGGCGGCGGTCTCGGCGAAGGTCGCGGCGAGCTTGGTGAGCACCTTGGTGACCCAGTTCGTCGCCGCGCCCTTCGTCGCGTCGACGGTCGAGAGCACCGGCCCGAGCCGCTGCAGGTCCCCCTGCGCCCGCTCCTCGTCCTCCCGTGTCCAGCTGATCGACGCGACCGCGACGAGGCCGAGCGAGAGCCGAGGGAACTTCACCGGCCGCGCCCCGGTCACCTTCGGCGACAGCTGCACCGCCAGCTCGGCGAGCGCCCCGGTCAGCTCGGTCCACCCCGGCCCGTGGTCGGCGGGCGGCTCGATGTGCGCGCAGTCGACGAACGCGAGCGGCGTGGCGCCCCTGTAGGTGTTGCGCAGCTGCTTGAGCAGCGCGGTCTTGCCCATCCCGCGCCCGCCGGTGAACACCACGACCGGCGGGTCGTCCCCGTGCTCGTACCGGACGGCCCCGAGCCGCTCCCCGTCGAGCCCGACCAGCCGCGCGGCGAGCCCGGTGCGATGGAACACCGCCTCGCGGCCGTACAGGACCCTGTCCACTCGACACCCCCCGCATCCCAGCAGACGTGCCCCGTCACATCCTCAAGTCCAGGATATCGAGCGGGAGTTGGAAGGGGTGCGGCTTTACGGTGCGGAATTCATCGGGTTATCCGGCTGTGATGGCGTCAAGTTGGGCGCGCAGGTAGGAGTGCGACTCGATGCCGTGGATGATGGTGCCGGGGTCGCACTCGTAGAAGTAGACCAGCGACATCAGCTCCTCGGCGGGCGCGTCGGCGGGCGGCGGCAGCACCCGGTGGCGCCCGGACCGCCAACGCCCGCCGGTCCAACTCGCCATGAGATCCCCGATGTTGACGGTGAAGGCGTCGGTGTCGGGGTCGAACGGGGCGTCCTGCCAGCCGCCCTCGTCCGAGTACACCTGGAGCCCGCCCTTGCCGGCCTGCCGGTCCAGGATCGTCACCGTGCCGAAGTCGGTGTGCGGCCCGATCCTGAACTGCCCGGGCTCGGGCGGGCCGACCCTGTCCTGCCCGGGGTACCAGTTGATGTTGAACCCGAAGGTCGGGTGCCCGGTGTGCCGCGTGAAGAAGTCGGCCCCCTCGCCGAGCGCCTGCCCGAGCAGGTCCAGGACCCGGTCCGACAGCGCCCGCATCTGCGCCAGGTACGCCTCGACGAGCGGCCGGAGCTCCGGCACCTCGGCGGGCCAGACGTTCGGCAGGAACCACTCGGCGTCCACGGCCGCGTCCCCGGTCGGCTCCTCCGCCGCGAAGGAGAGCGACTCCTTGAGGTCGGGGGGTGTTGCCGTCCCTTCCGCGTACGCGTTGGCCTCTGCCCCGGGCCCGAGCCAGCCGCGCCCGCCGACCTTCACCGCGTACTTCTCTTTGGTGGGGGAGGGGAGGTGGAAGAACGCGCGGGCGTGGGTGCGGATGGCGGCCCGGAGGACAGGGTCGACGCCGTGGCCGCTGACCAGCAGGAAGCCGGCCTTGCGAAGGGCAAGGTCGACGGCGGGGAGCTGGGGGGTCGGGGGGCGGGTGAGGTCGATGGTGGGGAGGCTGGCGTGGGGTGGGGTCATGGGGGGGAGGTTTCCCCGGTGGGGCGGTGGCGTCACTCCGTCTCGGGAGGCAGCGGGGTGACGAAGGAGCCCTTGCCGCGCACCGTGATCACGAGCCCGCGCTCGCGCAGCTCCTGGGTGGCACGCCGGGCGGTGAGGCGGGCGACGCCGTACTCCTCGGCCAGGCGGTGCTCGGAGGGGATGGGGCGATCAGGGGCCAGAGCGCCGGAGGCGATCTGCTTGCTGATGGCGTCCGCGAGCTGGACGTAGAGAGGGGTGGCGCTCTTCGGGTCCAGGGGGCCACTGGGGCCGGAAGGTTCGCTCATGTGTCCAACGTAGAGCGATGCGCAACTCCACGATCGGATGGATCTGTCTGCACTTGTATACCGAGGGCTGTAGACAACTGCTAGGTTCGCGCAACGAAGACCCCGGCGAGGTGGCTAGACCTCCCGGGGCATGGCCACCAACTAAGCAGGAGTTGATGACGTGCGGAACACTATCGCGCACCCACTGGGCCGGGTCCTGATTCCCGCCCTCCTCTGGCTGTTGATGCTGACCCTGCCGCCCACGGGCAGGCACCGCCCCCGCCCGGCGCCGCCGGCCTCCGCGCCGCGTCACCGTGTCCCCGCTCGGCGCCCGCGCTCCCCGTACGCCCGGGAGCAGGCGCTGCTCCTCGACGGCGCGCGGTCGCCGCTCGCGCGGCCCTACGTGTCCGGGCTCGCCGCGCGAGCGGCGCAGCGCAGGCGTCGGCGGGCGTTGTGGCTGGCCACGGTCGGCGTCGACATCGACCAGCGGAACATCCATGCCGGGAGCGCCCGATGAGCCGTCCGGGCCGTTGCGGGGCCCGGCGGCCCGCGATCGCCGTCGTCGAGGTGATGCGGCCCGTGTGCGCGGGCTCGGTCTGCGTGCTGCCGACGGGGCACGACGGCCCGCACCGCGACCGCGCCGGAGACGCGTGGTGGGTGACGCCGGAGATCGCGGACGCGGTGAGCGTGTCGCTGCTGGCCCACGCGCTCGGGGCCGCGCCCGAGCCCGAGTACCAGTCACCACGTTGCGTCGTCGGCCTCCACGCCCGCTGCCGGGACCACGTGCCGCGTGACTCGGGCGTACCGGGCGTCCGCTACCTGGTGTGCGGGTGCGTCTGCCACGTGGCCGGGGAACGGTAGGCGGTCGGAGCGGGCGGCCTGGGATCGGCAACGTGCGGCCGCCCTCTCTCCGAGTGTGGCCCCCTCCGCCACCGCGTCAAGGGCGCTCCTTCGTCGCGTCGCTGCGCGATGGGCTGCGCCCACCCTTGACCCGGTGGCTCCGGCGGCCTTTTCACACTCGGAGGGCGGCCGGGGGGCGGGGCCGCGCGGAGGTCCGGGTATCGCTGCCGCCGTTGGCGGTCTGTCGGGCCGGTGGTGGGTGGGCTTCGGGTATCGCTCCTGCTTGAGGGCTTGTGCTGCCCGGTGGGTGGGGGCTGGGTTTGTGGCTGGGGCGGGTGGGTGCGTATCCGCCGTCCCGGGGTGCGCGGACGTGGAATGGGGCGCCTGATCCCGGCTCAGCGGGCATCTGCCGCCGTTTGGTTGGGGTTCATGCCCCGCTGGTCACTCCCGGGGGTGTGGGCGGTGATCGGTCCCGCCGTGGCGAGCCCTTTCCCCGCCATGGCCTGTCCCAAGTCGTCTCTGGAGTCACAGGAGTCCTCTTCTGTCCCACCAGGGCCGGGGATTTCGCACACTGGCGGGCGAAGGGTTCGGAAACCCCGGCCGGAATCCCGCCGTCGCGAACCCTTTCCCCGCCATCAACCACTTCCACCTGCCAAACACACCGCCCTGACCCCATGGAAGGGGTCTGTTCGGTGTTGATGGCGGGCGAAGGGCTGTCCCGCACCACCTCACCACCCACCGACGGTGACCAGCGGGGCATGAACCCCAACCGGCCCATCGCGCAGCGACGCGACGAAGGAGCGCCCTTGAGGGGCCGGCGGAGGGGGCCACACTCGGAGAGAGGGCGGCCGCACGTCGCCCATTCGACAGCGCTCACCCCGACCGTCTCGGACCTCCGCCCCACTCGCGCGTCACGCCATCGGCTCCGCCGATTCCCCCATCGGCAGCGTCCCCCACTGGCTCGTGGACCGCCCCCGGCCCCCGTTCGTAGCGTCGTCGGCATGAGAAACGAGACGACACGCGGGACCCTCGAACTGACCCTGGCCATGGTGCTGTCCGGCACCCTCGGCGTCTTCGTCGTGCAGTCGGGGGCGTCGCCGTTCACCGTCGTGTTCTTCCGGTGCCTGTTCGGGGCGCTCGCGCTCGGGGTCTACAGCCTTGTCCGCGGGTTCTTCACCGGGCACGGGTTCACCCCTCGCAAGCTCGGGCTCGCCGCGCTCGGTGGGGCGTTCATCGTCTTCAACTGGGTGTTCCTGTTCGAGGCGTACGAGGCCACCTCGATCTCGTTCGCGACCGTCGTCTACCACACGCAGCCGTTCTTCCTCGTGCTGTTCGGTGCGGTCGTGCTGCGGGAGCGGATCGGTGCGGGGAAGCTGGGGTGGCTGGGGGTCGCGTTCGCCGGGCTCGTGCTCGTGTCGGGGGTGCGGCCGGGGGACACGGCGTCGCTGAAGGGGCTCGGGTTCGCGCTGGCCGCGGCCGTGCTCTATGCCGCATCGACCATCGTCACCAAGCGGATCAGCGGCGTACGGCCGCACCTCATCGCGCTCGTGCAGGTGAGCGTAGGGATTCCGCTGTTGCTGCCGTTCGCGGACTTCGGCGAGGCGGCCCGGCTCGGGGCCGGGTGGGGATGGCTCGCGGGGCTCGGGCTCATCCACACCGGGGTGATGTACGTGCTGATGTACGCGGCGTACGCCAAGCTGCCCACCGCCCGGATCGCGGTGCTCGCCTTCACCTACCCGGCCGTCGCGATGGGCGTCGACTGGGCCGTCTACGGGCACCACATCGGGCTCGTGCAGGCGCTCGGCGTGCCGCTGATCGTCCTCGCGAGCCTGAAGGTCACTCTCGGGCGAGCCGCCGCGCCTGCTCCACGAACAGCCGGACGTGCGCCGGCAGTCGTTTCCCGCGCCGCCACGCGATCTGCGTGAAGAGGGTGAACGGCGGCTCCCAGTCGAGCGCCACCAGCTCCCCGGACGCCAGTTCCCCCTCGACGGTGATCCGGGGCAGCAGCGCGATGCCGAGCCCGGCCGCCACGCCCCGCTTGCTCGCCTCGATCGTCCCGTACTCCGTGAAGAGCGGCCCGTAGGGCTTCAGTTCCGCCTCGAACAGGTCTCGGTAGGCGCAGCCCGGCTCGGTGCCGACCAGACCGACCGCCGCCAGGTCCGCCGTCGTCAGTCCGGTCCGGCCGGCCAGCGGGTGACGGGGTGCGGCCACCAGGACCAGCGGCTCGGCGCCGAGGACCTCGCTCTCCAGGCCCTCGTGCGCGGTCTCCCGCTCCATCAGGAGGCCCAGGTCGTACGTGCCCTGGCGCAGCGCCTGCCGGGTCGCGTCGCCGAGGGTGGGGCGCAGCGAGAGCCGTACGCCCGGATAGCGGTGGTGGAAGAGCTCCAGGAGCGGCGGCAGCCGGTAGGAGGTCAGCGACTCCATCGTGCCGACGGTGATCGTCCCGGCCGGTTCGCCGTCCCCGGCCGCCACCGCCGCCCGGGCCTCCGCGGCGAGCGCGATCATCTGCCGGGCGTACGGCAGGAGCCGCTCGCCGGCCTCGGTGAGGCGGATGCGGGAGCCGAGCCGTTCGAAGAGCTCGGCGTCGAGGTCGGCCTCCAGGGCGCGGATCTGGGCGGTGACGGACGACTGGGCGTACGCGAGCTCTGCGGCCGCCCGGGTGAAGGAGAGGACCGTCGCGACCTTCTCGAACGTGACGAGGAGCCGGAGCTCCATCAGTTCTCGGTGTCCTTGTCCTTGTCCTGCTGCTCGTCGAGCGACCTCAGGAACTCCGGGTTGTCGTCCGGCGCCACCCACCGGCCGGCCGCCCGGTCCCGGGCCGCACGCTGCTTGCCCGCCGCGATCCAGCCGACCGCGCCGACGACCCACACGAGCAGGATGATGAGCACCCACACCACCTTCGGCAGGTGCTTGACCTCGTCCTCGGGGGTGTTCAGGCAGTCGATGAAGGCGTAGATCATCAGCGCCAGCGGCAGGATGAACAGCAGAGCCCTGAGCATGTGCGAAAGCCCCCTGGAAGCGGCGGCCGAAGCAGCGGCCAAGCGGTGGCGGGGGCGCGTCCGGCGGCCCCGGTGACAGGCTCAGACTAGCCGGTGACCGATACTTGCCCGTATGGCTTACGACGATCTCCGCTCGCTGCTCAGGGCACTGGAGCGCGAAGGCGACCTCAAGCGCATCAAGGCCGAAGTCGATCCGTACCTGGAGGTCGGGGAGATCGTCGACCGGGTGAACAAGGCAGGGGGTCCCGCGCTTCTCTTCGAGAACGTCAAGGGTTCCGCCATGCCGCTCGCCATGAACGTCTTTGGTACGGACCGCCGGCTCCTCAAGGCGCTGGGCCTGAAGTCGTACGAGGAGATCAGCGAGAAGATCGGCGGGCTGCTCAAGCCGGAGCTGCCGCAGGGCTTCGTCGGCGTCCGCGAGGCGTTCGGGAAGCTGGGCTCGATGGTCCACGTGCCCCCGAAGAAGGTCAAGGAGGCGCCCGTCCAGGAGGTCGTGCTCACCGGCGACGACGTCGACCTCGACCTGCTGCCGGCGCTCTTCACGTGGCCCAAGGACGGCGGCTCCTTCTTCAACCTGGGGCTCACCCACACCAAGCACCCGGAGACCGGGGTCCGCAACCTCGGCCTCTACCGCCTCCAGCGGCACGACAAGCGCACCATCGGCATGCACTGGCAGATCCACAAGGACAGCCGCAACCACTACGCGGTCGCCGCGGAGCGGGGCGAGCGGCTGCCGGTCGCGATCGCCTTCGGCTGCCCGCCGGCCGTCACGTACGCCTCGACGGCGCCGCTGCCCGGCGACATCGACGAGTACCTCTTCGCGGGCTTCGTGCAGGGCAAGCGGATCGAGATGGTCGACTGCAAGACCGTGCCGCTCCAGGTCCCCGCACAGGCGGAGGTCGTGATCGAGGGCTGGCTGGAGCCGGGCGAGATGCTGCCCGAGGGGCCGTTCGGCGACCACACCGGCTTCTACACCCCGCAGGAGCCGTTCCCTGCGCTGAAGATCGACTGCATCACGATGCGGCGGCGCCCGCTGCTCCAGTCGATCGTGGTCGGCCGCCCGCCGACCGAGGACGGCCCGCTGGGCCGGGCCACGGAGCGGTTCTTCCTGCCGCTCCTCAAGATCATCGTGCCGGACATCGTGGACTACCACCTGCCGGAGTCCGGCGGCTTCCACAACTGCGCGATCGTCTCGATCGACAAGAAGTACCCGAAGCACGCGCAGAAGGTCATGCACGCCATCTGGGGCGCGCACATGATGTCGCTGACCAAGCTGATCATCGTGGTCGACAAGGACTGCGATGTCCATGATCTTCACGAGGTGTCCTGGCGGGCGCTGGGGAACACGGACTATTCGCGTGACCTGACCGTCGTGGAGGGGCCGGTGGACCATCTGGACCACGCCTCCTACCAGCAGTTCTGGGGCGGCAAGGCCGGCATCGACGCGACGAAGAAGCTGCCCGAGGAGGGCTACACCCGGGACGGCGGCTGGCCGGACATGGTCGAGTCGGACCCGGCGACGGCGGCCCTGGTGGACCGCCGCTGGAAGGAGTACGGGCTGTGACGACCGCGGCCGTCCCCGGCGCCCAGCCGGGGCGCACGAAGGCTTTCCTCAGGCTCGTGATGATCGAGCACTCGGTCTTCGCGCTGCCCTTCGCGTACATCGCCGCCCTCACGGCCATGTACGAGACGGACCAGCAGATCCACTGGTGGACGCTGTTCCTGGTGACCGTCTGCATGGTGGGCCTGCGCACCTTCGCCATGGCCTGCAACCGCATCATCGACCGCGAGATCGACGCCCGTAACCCGCGCACCGCGAACCGGGAGCTGGTGACCGGCGCGGTGTCGGTGAAGTCCGCGTGGACCGGGGCCGGCATCGCCGTCGTCGTCTTCCTGGGCGCGGCGGCACTGCTCAACCCGCTGTGCCTGGCGCTCGCGCCGCTCGCGGTGATCCCGATGGTGGTCTACCCGTACGGGAAGAGGTTCACGAACTTCCCGCACGCGATCCTCGGTCTCGCCCAGTCCATCGGCCCGATCGGCGCCTGGCTCGCGGTGACGGGCGAGTGGTCGTGGGAGGCGGTGATCCTCGGCCTCGCGGTCGGCATCTGGATCGGCGGCTTCGACCTGATCTTCGCCTGCCAGGACGTCCAGGCGGACCGCGCCCACGGCGTCATGTCCGTTCCGGCCCGCTTCGGCATCCCGGCCGCCCTGTGGGGCGCGCGGGCCTCGGCGGTCGTCACGACGGCGCTGCTCGTCTGGTACGCCCTGGCGACGGAGGCGGGCGGCTTCTTCTGGGCGGGCCTGGTGATCGTGGTGGTGGCGTTCTGCTACGAGCACTCGATCGTGAAGCCGCACGACCTGTCGAGGCTGAACCGGGCGTTCTTCACCGTCAACGGCTTCATCGGGATCGCGCTCTTCGTGTGCGCGCTGCTCGACCTCCTCGTGCGCGGGCTGACGCCCTAGTGGCCGGATAGGCTCGGCCGCGTGGAGCCGGTGAACAAGCAGCAGCGTCGTCCGTGGGTCGTGGGGGTGTCCGGGGCGTCGGGCACGCCGTATGCCGCGTCCGTACTGCGGGGACTGCTCGCGGCGGGGGAGAGCGTCGACCTGGTGGTCTCGCGGGCCTCGCGGCTGACGCTGCTCGACGAGACGGGGATCGCCTTCCGGGACGCGCACTGGCGCGAGGACCTGGCGACCTGGCTGGCGCGGGGCGCCGACGGGAAGCCCGACACCTTCGACGTCGATGTCAGCGACGTGCGGTACTGGGCGGCCGGGGACCTGGCCGCCGGGCCGTCCTCGGGGTCGTACCCCGTCAAGGGGATGCTGATCGTGCCGGCGTCGACGGCCGCCGTGGCGGGGGTCGCGCTCGGGCTCTCGAAGGATCTGCTGCAGCGGGTCGCGAGCGTGACGCTCAAGGAGCGGCGGCCGCTGGTCGTCGCCGTGCGGGAGACCCCGCTGAACGGGCAGACGCTCAGGCACATGGTGGCGCTGGACGAGGCGGGCGCCGTGGTGCTGCCCGCCTCTCCGGCGTTCTACGCGGGTGCGACGCACATCCAGGACCTGGTGGACTTCGTCGCGGGGCGGGTGCTCGACGCGGCAGGGGTGCCGCACGAGCTGTACCGCCGTTGGGAGGGAGAGCTCGGTGGAGCATCCCCGACCCGGTAGTAGAGGGCTAGCGCTTCTTGGCGGCCTTCTTGGCGGCGCGCTTCGAGGCGGCGGAGGTCTTGTACGCACGCGAGCGGTTGGCCATCTCCTGCAGCTCGCGCATACGGGCGTAGGCCATCTCGATCGTGTACACGGTGAACACCACTCCTGAAAGATCGTCTTTGATCCACTGAAAGATTCACAGGGTGTCGGCCCTGTGTGCCTTAGATTCTATACCTATACTCGCGGTATCGCTGGACAATGGAAGGCTTCATACCTATGGACGCCGTGGACAGGCAGCTCATCCAGGCCCTGCGCGAGAACGGCCGGGCCTCATACGCCGAGCTCGGACGGCTCGTCGGGCTCTCCGGCCCCTCCGTCACCGACCGCATCAACCGCCTTGAGGCCGCCGGGGTCATCACCGGCTACCGCGCCACCGTCGACGCCACCTCGCTCGGCCTCGGCGTGACCGCCCTCATCGGCATCTCCCTCTCCGACGCCGCCGACCACGAGGACGTGGCCCGCCGGCTGAAGGACCTGGCCGAGATCGAGGACTGCTGGTTCATCGCCGGCGACGACTCCTTCATGCTCAAGGTCCGCGCGTCGGACGTCGACGGCCTGGAGAAGACGATCCGCCGGCTCAGCGGCACGAAGGGCGTGTCCCGGACGCGCACCACGATCGTGCTGTCGACGAAGTGGGAGAACCGGGTCGGGGATCTGCCGGAAGAGGGCTGAGAGTACGGTTGGGGAGCCTGATTACAGACAGTGCGGATGAGAGTGGGAGGCGGCCGTGATGGACGCTGGGCTCAAGCGTGAGCTGGAGCAGAAGGTCCTCGCCGGCGAGCGGCTGAGCCGTGAGGACGGCATCGCCCTGTACGAGTCGGACGACCTCGCCTGGCTCGGCGGACTGGCCCACGAGGTCCGGACCCGCAAGAACGGCGACGTGGTGCACTTCAATGTCAACCGGCATCTGAACATGACCAACGTCTGCACCGCCTCCTGCGCCTACTGCTCCTTCCAGCGCAAGCCCGGTGAGAAGGACGCGTACACCATGCGCATCGAGGAGGCCGTGCGCCTCGCGAAGGCGATGGAGGGCGAGAACCTCACCGAGCTGCACATCGTCAACGGGCTGCACCCCAACCTGCCCTGGCGCTACTACCCGCGCTCGCTCTCCGAGCTGAAGAAGGCGCTGCCGAACGTCTCGCTCAAGGCCTTCACCGCCACCGAGATCCACCACTTCGAGACCATCTCGGGGCTGAGCGCCAGTGAGATCCTCGACGAGCTGATCGAGGCCGGTCTGGAGTCGCTGACCGGCGGCGGCGCCGAGATCTTCGACTGGGAGGTCCGGCAGCACATCGTGGACCACAACACCCACTGGGAGGACTGGTCCCGGATCCACCGGCTCGCGCACGAGAAGGGTCTGAAGACCCCGGCCACCATGCTGTACGGCCACATCGAGGAGCCGCGCCACCGCGTCGACCACGTGCTGCGGCTGCGCGAGCTGCAGGACGAGACCGGCGGCTTCCAGGTCTTCATCCCGCTGCGGTACCAGCACGACTTCGTGGACATGAAGGACGGCAAGGTCCGCAACAGGCTCCAGGCCCGCACCACGATGGCCACCGGAGCCGAGGCCCTGAAGACCTTCGCCGTCTCCCGGCTGCTCTTCGACAACGTCCCGCACCTCAAGGTCTTCTGGGTGATGCACGGCGTGCAGACCGCACAGCTGGCGCTCCAGCACGGCGCGGACGACATGGACGGCTCGGTCGTCGAGTACAAGATCACGCACGACGCCGACAACTACGGCACCCCGAACAAGCTGACCCGGGACGACCTCCTGGAGCTCATCCGGGACGCCGGTTTCCGGCCGGTGGAGCGCAACACGCGCTACGAGGTCATCCGCGAGTACCCGGGCCCGGACGCCGGGCTCCGCGAGTCGCCGCAGCCGATGCGCGTCTGAGGACCCCCCTCCGAATGATCGCTTTCGCGCGTGCTTCACTGGAGGCTCGCTCGTCCGGTATGGGAGGAACTCGCATGCTCCGTTACACCCTCATGCGCCTCGGCATCTTCGCCGGCAGCTTCCTCGTGCTGTGGGGTCTCGTCTACGCGCACGTGCTGCCGCGCGGCCTCGGCGACTCCAACCTGCTGTGGGTGCTCCTGCTGTCCATCGTCGTGTCGGCGCCGCTGAGCTTCGTCCTGCTGCGCAAGGAGCGGGACCGGATGAGCGTCGACATCGTGGCGCGGGTCGACCGGGCGAAGGGTCGCCTGGAGGCGAACCGCTCCGCCGAGGACGCCGCCTGAGCCGTAGCGCCGCAGCCGCATAAAGGCCGCGTAAGCAGCATCACAGACTCCGCCCCTGGCGGGAGCTTCGAAGGCTCCCGCCAGGGGTTTTCTGCGTTCCGAAGGCTGAGACGCCGCCCTGGCACCCCTTTACCTCAAAGAACTGCTTTGAGGTTCTCAAAGTACAAGTGTTAACGTTCTTGCCATGAAGACCGCAGTGCGCCCCCGTGAGGCCGCGAGCAGCCTGCTCGTGGCGCGCCTGCACGTCGATCTGTGCCGCTGTATGTCCGCGGTCTGTTGCCGCGCCTTCTGATCCGGCATCATGCAGCGGCCCGCGCGAAAGCGCGTGTGTGCCGCACCCCCGTCCCGTATTCCCCCGATACGCACCAGTGGAGTGTGCCCGTGTCCGCGTCTGCGCCCGCGCCCGTGGCGAAGTCCCGTATACCCAAGGTCCCGTTCTGGGCCCAGATCGTCGCCGGTCTCGTCATCGGCGTCCTGCTCGGCTGGGTGGCCCGCAGCCAGGACGTCGGCTGGCTCAAGGAGACCCTGACCCAGGTCGGCGGCATCTTCGTCCAGCTCCTGAAGCTCGCCGTCGCCCCGCTCGTCTTCTTCGCGATCCTGGTCTCGATCACCAACCTCCGCAAGGTCAACAACGCGGCCCGGCTCGCCGTGCAGACCCTCGTCTGGTTCATGATCACCTCGCTGATCGCCGTCTCCATCGGCCTCGCGATCGGCCTGCTCACGAACCCGGGCTCCGGCACCGGCCTCACGCCGAAGGACGGCAAGCTGCCCGAGCACCACGGCAGCTGGATCGACTTCCTCACCGGCATCATCCCGACGGACGTCATCACGCCGTTCACCGAGCTGAACGTCCTGCAGATCGTCTTCATGGCCGCCGTCGCCGGCATCGCCGCGCTCCAGCTCGGGGAGAAGGCCGCGCCGCTGCTCACCCTCTCCGAGTCCGCGCTCCAGCTGCTGCAGAAGGCCCTGTGGTGGGTCATTCGGCTGGCCCCGATCGGCACCGCCGGCCTCATCGGCCGCGCCATCGTCAACTACGGCTGGGACCTGCTCGGCAAGTACGCGACCTTCACCGTCGACGTCTACGTCGGCTGCGCGCTCGTCCTCTTCGGCGTCTACCCGCTGCTGCTCGCGACCGTCGCCAAGCTGAACCCGCTGCAGTTCTACAAGGGCGCCTGGCCCGCCATCCAGCTGGCCTTCGTCTCCCGCTCCTCCGTCGGCACCATGCCGGTCACCCAGCGGGTCACCGAGCGCCTCGGCGTCCCGAAGGAGTACGCCTCCTTCTCCGTGCCGTTCGGCGCCACCACCAAGATGGACGGCTGCGCCGCGATCTACCCGGCGCTCGCGGCGATCTTCATCGCGCAGATCTTCGACGTCCAGCTGGGCGTCAAGGAGTACCTGCTCATCGCCTTCGTCTCGGTCATCGGCTCGGCGGCCACCGCCGGTCTCACCGGTGCGACGGTCATGCTGACGCTGACCCTCTCCACCCTGGGCCTGCCGCTGGAGGGCGTCGGTCTGCTGATGGCGATCGACCCGATCCTCGACATGATGCGCACCGCCACCAACGTCGCCGGCCAGGCCCTGGTCCCGGTCATCGTCTCCGCCCGCGAGAAGATCCTGGACCTCGCCGCCTACGCGTCGGCCTCGGCCTCCCCGGTCGACGAGCCGGCCGACGCCGAGCAGGCCGAGCAGAAGGTCGCGGTCCCGGCCGCCGCCTGACGCGAGCCGCGTGTCGTACACACCGCGCCCCGGACCCGACGGTCCGGGGCGCGGTGCGTTTGCAGGGGGCGCTGCCCGGATCTGTCCAAATCCCTTCCCACGCCCTAGATTTACTCGGAAGTAAGGTTACTGTCCGGTTCTCGATGCCCCGAGGAGCCGCACGTGCCCGTCACCGAGGTCTCCGTACCCGCGCTCGTCCCGCCCGTGCGGCGCGGCTCGCTCGCCGACCTGCCGTACGAGACCGCCCGCGAGGACCCGGCGGCCGTGCTCTTCGCCCGCAAGGCGCCGGACGGCGGCTGGACCGACGTCACCGCCTCCGCCTTCGCCGCCGACGTGCACGCCGTCGCCAAGGGGCTCGTGGCGCACGGGCTGCGGCCCGGCGACCGGCTCGCGCTGATGGCCCGTACCCGGTACGAGTGGACGCTGCTCGACTTCGCGGCCTGGGCCGCCGGGCTGATCACCGTCCCGCTGTACCCGACCTCGTCCGCGTACCAGACCCGCTGGATCCTCCAGGACTCCGGCGCCACCGCCTGTGTCGTCGAGGACGCCGCGCAGGCCCGGCTGGTCTCCGCCGAGCGCCGCCAACTGCCCGCGCTCGGCCAGCTGTGGGTCCTCGACACCGGCGCCGTCGACCAGCTGCGAAGAGCCGGCGCGCGGGTGGCCGACGAGGCCGTCACCGCGCGGCGCGGGCTGCTCACCCCGCAGGACCTCGCCACCCTCATCTACACCTCCGGCACCACCGGCCGGCCCAAGGGCTGCGCGCTCACCCACGCCAACTTCTTCGCCGAGGTCGACAACGCGGTCGAGCTCCTGCACCCCGTCTTCCGCTCGGTGACCAAGGAGCCGGCGTCCACGCTCCTCTTCCTCCCGCTCTCGCACGTCTTCGGGCGCATGGTCGCCATCGGCTGTGTCCGCGCCCGGGTGCGGGTCGGCCACGCGCCGTCCATCGAGAGCGACGAACTCCTCGCCGACCTCGCGAGCTTCCGCCCGACCTTCCTGCTCGCCATCCCGTACGTCCTGGAGAAGGTCTTCCACACCGCCCGCGCCACCGCCGAACGCGCCGGCCGCGCCGCCTCCTTCGACAGGGCGGCGCGGGTGGCCGAGCGGTACGGCAGGGAGCGGTACGGCCAGGGGCAGGACGCGCGGGAGGCGCGGGACGCCCAGCCGTCCCTCGGGCTGCGCGCCGCCCGCGCCCTCTACGACCCGCTCGTCTACAAGCGCATCCGCGCCGCGCTCGGCGGCCGGGTCCGCCACGTCATCTGCGGCGGCTCGCCGCTCGGCGCCCGGCTCGCCGAGTTCTTCGCGGGCGCGGGCATCGAGGTGTACGAGGGGTACGGCCTGACGGAGACCACCGCCGCCGCCACCGTCACCCCGCTGCACGGCCCCCGCCCCGGCACCGTCGGCCGCCCGCTGCCCGGCACCGCCGTCCGGATCGCGCCCGACGGCGAGATCTGGCTCAAGGGCGGCCATGTCTTCGCCGGTTACTGGGACGCCCAGCGCGGCGTCGCCCTGCCGTACACCGACGACGGCTGGTTCCCCACCGGCGACCTCGGCGCTCTCGACCACGAGGGCCATCTGCGCATCACCGGCCGCAAGAAGGACATGATCGTCACCTCCGCCGGCAAGAACGTCGCCCCGGCGCCTCTGGAGGACTGGCTGCGCGCCCACCCGCTGGTCGCCCAGTGCATGGTGCTGGGCGACAACCGCCCGTTCGTCACCGCGCTCGTCACCCTCGACCACGAGGGCCTGCTGCACTGGCGCCGGATGCGCCACAAGGACCACCTCGCGCTGTGGGAGCTGGCCCGCGACGAGGAGCTGCTCGCCGTGGTCCAGCGCGCGGTCGACGAGGCGAACCGGCTGGTGTCGCGGGCCGAGTCGATCCGCGCGTTCCGGATCCTGACCACGGAGTGGACCGAGACGAGCGGGCACCTCACGCCCTCCCTGAAACTCAGACGGAGGGCGGTGCTGAGGGACTTCGCGCGGGAGATCGACGCGATGTACGGGGACCCGGGCTGATCGGGGCCGATCCGGGCTGGCCAGGGCCGATCGGGGCCGGTTCGGGGCCGGTCCGGGCCGATCGGGGCGCTACGGCCAGAGCAGCTCGCGCGCCCAGGCCCCGGTCTCGGTGGTCCTCCGGTACCTGAGCCGTACGTGCCGGCGCTGCTCGTCGCCCTGGAAGAACTCGACCTCGGCCGGCTCCACCACGTACAGCGTCCAGCTCTCCGCGTGCGCCTCCGGCTCACGCTGGGCCCGGTCCCAGGCCGCCGCGCTCGCCTCCGCGAGCTCGCCGAGCGAACCGAGCACCTCGCTCTGGTGCCCGACCAGCGCGGAGGCGAGCGCCCCGGCGGTCCGGGCGTGCAGATCCGCGTACGCCTCCTCCTGTGTCCCGGTCACCACCCGGCCCCGCACCCGCACGGCCCGGCCCTGCGCCGGCCAGTAGAAGTTGAGCGCCGCCTCGGGCCGGGCGGCCAGCTGCCGGCCCTTCGCGCTGCCGGCGTGCGAGCCGAAGTGCCAGCCGCGCGCGTCCACGTCGTGCAGCATCACCGTCCGCACGTCGGGCCGCCCGTCCGCGTCCACCGTGGCGAGCGCCATGGTGTGCGGCTCGACCGCCTTCGCCTCCACCGCGCCCGCGAACCACGTGTGGAAGAGCGCCACCGGCTCCTCCGGCACGTCCGCCGGATCGAAGGCGGGCAGCTCGGTGTCCCAGACCCGGAGAGACCGCAGGGCCTCCTGAAAACGCCGTTCGTCGTCCATGGCGTCCATCATGAGGCCCTGCGCTGCCGATCCGGGGGATCAGTCGGTGTAATAACCCGTCACGTCGGCGATGAGGTCGACGGTGCCGTTGTGGTTGTAGAAGGTGATCTTGCCGTCCTTGACCGGGACGATCACACCGTTGGGCACGGTCTGCCCGGCGACGAAGTTGAGGTTCGACGCGGACGGGCGGGGCGTGCCGTACGGGTAGACGGAGACGAAGCTCGTCGCCGTCGGGTTGGTCGCGGTGACGTTGAGGACGACGGCCTTGTACTTCGTGCCGACGGTGAGGCTCACCGTCTGGCCCGCGCCGACCTTGGCCTTGGCGACGCCGGTGCCGTCACGGGTGTCCATCAGGCGCTTGGGCTGCATGCCGGTGAAGACCGCGCCGGCGCCGCCCTTGAAGTACCCGGCGACATCGGCGATCACGTCCACCGACCCGGCTCGGTTGTAGAAGGTGATCTTGCCGTCCTTCACCGGGACCACGGCCATGTTGGGGACGGTCTGCCCGGCCTCGAAGTTGACGTTCGAGACGTTCGGGCGGGCGGTGCCGTACGGGTAGACCGACACGAAGCTCGCCGAGGTGGCGTTGGTCGCCGTCACGTTCAGGGCCACCGCGGTGACACCCGGCTCGGTCACCGGAAGGGTCACCGTGCCGCCGGCCTGGATCTTCGCCTTCGGCACGCCGGTGCCGTTGCGGGTGTCCATCAGGCGCTTCGGGGCGACCGGCTGGTAGGTGGAGCCCGAGGTGCCCTCGGCGTAGTAACCGGCGATGTCGGCGAGGAGGTCGACGGAGCCGTTCTTGTTGTAGAGCTGGACGTAGCCGTCGATGACGGGGACGGTCACCAGGTTCGCGGCGGTCTTGCCGGCCTTGAAGTTGAGGCTGGAGGACGAGGTGCGCAGGGTGCCGGACGGGTAGACGGAGACGAAGCTGTCGGCCGTCGCGTTGGTGGCGGTGACGTTGAGGACCACGGAGGTGAGCCCCTCGGTCGGTACCCCGGCCGTGCCCGCCACCTTCAGCAGGACCGTGCCGTTCGGGCCGATCTTCGCCTTCGGGGCGCCGAGGCCGGAGCGGGTGTCGAGGAGCCGGGTCGGGGTGACCGGGGAGAAGGTGCCGGGCAGGGTGGTGAGCGAGCTGCCCTTGACGTCGAAGACGTCCCAGAACACCTGGGCGTTGCCGATGCCGTCGAGCGGACGGGCGGTCAGCTCCCAGCGGTACTGCCCGTTCTCGACGGCGCGGCCACGGGAGTCCTTGCCGTCCCACTTCACGCGGACGGCGGCGCCGGTGCCGCTCGTCCCGGTGAACGTACGGACGCTTTCGCCGTCGCCCTTCGCGACGCGCAGCGTCCAGGCGCCGACCTGCTTCGAGAAGCGCCACACGGGGGACCAGGTGGCGGGCGCGGGCTCGACACCGGAGCCGGTGAAGGTCAGCGGCTCGACCGTGTGCTGGAGCCGTGCCAGCGGCTGCGCCGTGACACCGGTCTTCTTGACGTGGATGTTCTTCTCGGCGTCGACGAAGGCGACACCGCCGCCGAACTTGTCCACGGTCCAGGTCGACCGGCGGCCCGAGCCCATCCCGGCCGGGAGGTCGGCGAGGTCGCGGGTCTCGCCGGAGACCGCGTCGGTGAGCTTCAGCGTGTCGCCCTCGTGGCGCACGACGAAGCCGTCACCGAGCAGGGCCTCGCCGGCCGGGACCGGCACGCTCTTCTTCGCGGTCTGGTCGTAGACGCCGGCCTTGTCGGCGCCGCAGGCCCAGTAGAGCCAGCGGCCGACGGCCTGGAGCTCGGTGGGGCGGCAGCCGGAGCCGAGGTCGACCGGTGCCGAGGTGGTATTCGTGCGGAGGTCGTAGGCGTTGACCTGACCCGGGGTCGCGGCCGGCTTCCAGACCTTGGTGTCCCACAGCGCCGCGGCGGTGTCCTGGAGCGTGAGCCGTACGTCCGTCGCGCTGGTGCCGTCGTTCTGGAGGTCGGCGACGTACTTGGTGGTGCCCCGCTCGGCCAGGACGTAGCGGCCGGCGCCATCGATCACCGTGGCGTGGGCGACCGGGAGGTCGGCGGTGCGGCTGGTGGTGCCGTCGGTCCGGGCGTAGAGGCGGTTGTCGTGGGTGTAGACGGAGTCGCCGTCCCCGAGCGACACCAGGCCGGGGGCGGACGGAGCGTCGGTGACCTTGGCGCGCAGGCGCGGGGCGCCCGCGGACGCCGGGTCGGTGGTCAGGTCGACGTCGACGTCGTGGAGGCCCAGCGCGTCGATGCCCGACACGTCGTCGCTCAGGAAGTTCAGCCGGCCGCCGCCCAGGGCGATGCCCGCGAAGCGGGCCGGGGCGGCCGGGATCTCGGACACTTTGGTGAGCTTCGGCGCGCCGTCCTCGCCGATCGTGACGCGCTGCACCGCCCAGTCGTCAGCGCCCGTGCCGCCGACGGCGAGGACGCTGCCGTCCGGGGCGGCGGCGAGCTGCGCGGCCGCGTGCGGCAGGAGGTCCCTGACCTCGCCAGTGCCGATGCGGACGGCCTTCAGCGGGTTTCCGGTGACGGTCATCTCGGTGCGCTGCGAGGGCTGCTCGACGACCAGGACCCAGTCGCCGGCGATCGCCAGCTCCGCGTTCCAGGTGTCCTGGAGCGAGGGCATCGGCGTCTCGGTGGTCTGCTTCGGGTTGTCGCGCGGGGCCGTCAGGACCCGGTAGTTGAGAAAGTCGTAGTACGCGATGCGGTCGGCGCCCAGCTCGACGTACACGCCCTCGCCGCTCGACGCCGCCGGCTTGAGCGTGGCGGTCGCGTAGTCGAGTACGTAGTCGACCCCCGACTGGCCCGGCTCGCGGTAGAGGCGGAGCAGGGCGCCGTGCGAGTCCTGCTGACGGACCTCCACCTCGGCGAACTGCTCGGTCAGCGGGGTCACCGCGCGCTCGGTGGGCTTGCCGTCGACGAGCTGGAGCAGCTGGATCGCGTCGAGGTACGTCCCGTCGGGGCGCAGGGTGGACGTCACCGCGGTGTCGGCGTTGAAGGCGCCGGTGAATCGCCGGCCTTCCGGCAGCACCACGTCCAGGTGTTCCTGCCCGGTGGCCACATCCCTGACCTTGACGTGGTCGGCGGTGACCGCCGGGTAGAGGCCGGAGTGGCCCTTGGTGGCCTGCTCTTCGGTGATCGGCTTGTCGGTGCCGGTCCCGGTGTCGGTCCAGACCCAGCCGGCGCTTCCGGTCTCTCGCCGGTGGGCGTAGCCGGTCGGGCCGACCTGGCCGAGCTGTTCGCCCTGGGGCTGGAAGCGGCCCGGGTTCGGGATCACGACCTCGTCGGCCGCCGGGGTGTCGGCGGCGAGGGCCGGGGTGGTGAGTGCGGTGCAGAGGCCGGCGGAGATGGCGGCGGCGGTGGCGAGGGCCAGTGTTCTGCGGGTGCGTATGTGCAAGGAAGTTCCCCTCCGTGAGCCTGATAGGCAGGGACGGGCGGCCTTCGTGCGCGGGTCTCCCCGCGCTGCCCCCTCCGGCGCTTCCCGTCCGAAGGCGCGATCGTAACAGGGGCCTCACGTGCACCGGTAGGGGTTTTCGAACGCGTTCAGGCCGCCTCGGCCCTCGCCGCGTACTCCTTCACCGGCACCGCCGTCGACGCCCGCTGGATCTCCTCGCGGATCTTCTTCGCGATGAGGTTCTTGAACGGGGTCTTCGGGAGCGTGCGGACCATGAACATGCGCAGGGCGATCTTCCAGCGGGAGGAGACGGTCATCTCCTTGGCGAACTTCTCCGCGAAGCGCCGGTTGAGTTCGACGCCCGGGCGCATCAGTTCCTCGTACGCGGCGAAGGCGGCCAGGTGGTCGCCGCCGGCCGCGGCGAGTTCGCCGGCGAGGACGTAGGCGCCGGTGAGGGCGAGGCCGGTGCCCTGGCCGGAGGCGGGGGAGGTGCAGTGGGCGGCGTCGCCGAGGAGGACGACGCGGCCGCGGGACCAGCGGTCCATGTGGATGGTGGCGATGGAGTCGAAGTAGAAGTCGTCGGCGTCGGCCGCGTCCGCGATCAGGCGCGGGATCTCCCAGTCGTCGCCCGCGAAGGCGTCGGCGAGGAGGCGCTTCTGGGCGGCGGTGTCGCGGTGGTCGTAGGGGAGTTCGGCGGGGGCGGCGAAGACGAAGCAGTTCTTGGCGGTGCCGGCCCGCTCGCCGGCGGTGGCGTAGACGGAGATCAGCTTGTCCGGGCGGGCGTGGTAGGTCTCCCAGCGGGTCAGGCCGAGCCGGTTGGGCGCCGAGAAGATGGAGATGTACGCGCCGAGGTGGCGCTTGAACCGCCGCTCGTCGCCGAAGACCAGGCGGCGGGTGTGCGAGTGCAGGCCGTCCGCGCCGACCACCAGGTCGAAGCGGCGGACGGTGCCCGAGTCGAAGGTGACGGTGACGCCGTCCGGGTCCTCGGCCAGGCTCGCGATCGAGTCGCCGAAGAGGTACTCGACGTCGTCGCGGGTCCGCTCGTACAGGATCCGGGCGAGGTCGCCGCGCATGATCTCGTCGTCCTGCTCGGTGCGGCCGCCGAAGATCTCGGCGGGCAGTTCACCGACCGTACGGCCACGGGAGTCGACGTACGAGCCGCCCGCCATGTCGGTGGAGTGGGCGCGGACCTCGTCGAGGATGCCCATCCGGGCGCAGATCCCGATGGCGTCGCCGCGCAGGTCGACCTTGTACCCGCCGGTGCGCAGGGCGGGCGCCTTCTCGACGACGGTCGGGACGAACCCGTAGCGGTGCAGCCAGAGGGCCAGGGCGGGGCCGGCGATCGAGGCGCCGGAGATCAGGACGGTCTTGGCAGCACGCATGGCGGGACTCCTTGTCGGGTGGTGCGGGGCCGCTCCGGCCCCGCACAGGCGACTATACGGATGTCCTACACGCTTGTCTATGACGGATGTGTAGATCTCAGTCCCGGCCCAGCACCACCGTTCCCGAGGAGCAGAACCAGCCCCCCGTCCCCGATGCCACCGCCAGCTCCGGCAGCGAGCCGTCCGGCCGTCGCACCTGTAGCCCCGGCGCCTCGCCGCGCAGCTGCCGTACCGCCTCCACCAGCAGGAACAGCCCCCGCATCCCCGGGTGGCAGGCGGACAGGCCGCCGCCGTCCGTGTTCACCGGCAGCCGGTCCTTCTCCGCGAAGTACGCGCCGCCCTCGCCCTTCGCGCAGAAGCCCAGGTCCTCCAGGGTCACCAGGGTCATGTAGGTGAACGCGTCGTAGATCTCGGCCAGTTCGATGTCCTCAGGCCGCACGCCCGCCCGCTCGAAGGCGAGCCGGCCGCTGACGGCGGCCGGGGAGACCGTGAAGTCCTCCCACTCCGACATCGTGGTGTGCGAGACGTACTCGCCCGTGCCGAGGATCCACACCGGGGCCTTCGCCGTGTCGGGGATGTACTCCTCGGCCGCGAGCAGCACCGCGCAGCCGCCGTCGCTGCGGATGCAGCAGTGCAGCTTGGTGAACGGGTCCGCGATCATCGGGCCGCCCTGGACCTCGTCGACCGTGACCGGGTCGCGGAACATCGCCTCCGGGTTCAGCGCCGCGTTCGCCCGCGCCTGCACGGCGACCTCGGCGAGCTGCTCCAGGGTGGTGCCGTACTCGTGCATGTGGCGGCGGGCGGCCATCGCGTACTTGGCGATCAGGCTGTGCCCGTACGGGACTTCGAACTGGAGCGGGCCGCGCGCCCCGAAGGAGAGGTTGCCGGTGCGGCGGCGCGCCCGGACGTCGGCGCGGGCGGTGGAGCCGTAGACGAGCAGGACGGCGTTGGCATGTCCGGCGGCGATGGCGTCGGCGGCGTGCGCCGCCATGACCTCCCAGGTGGCGCCGCCGACCGAGGTGGAGTCCACCCAGCGCGGGCGCAGGCCCAGGTACTCGGCGACCTCCACCGGCGCGAGGACGCCGAGGCCCGCCGAGGCGAGGCCGTCGATCAGTGAGCGGTCCAGGCCGCTGTCGGCGAGGGCGCGCCGGGCGGCCTGGGCGTGCAGGGCATAGGGCGTGGCCTCGTCGACCCGGCCGCAGTCGGAGAGGGATATGCCGACGACGGCGACGCGCCGACGGCGGTCCGTTGTGGTGGTGGGCATGAATCTGACGGTACATCAGATTTGGCGGATCGGGAGGTCCGCCGGGCTGTGCTTCTGCTCCGCACGGTCCTAGCATGACGCACCGTCAGATACGAGGGACCCCGGAAGGGAGACCCATGCGTACCGCCGCCGTCACCGAAGAACAGCTGGAGCATCGGCAGGAGGTCCGGCGGGAGATCCGCCGCACCCTGCGCGAGCTCCTCGCCAAGCGCGCCGGACCGGCCGGGACCCGAGCCGCCGTCGCCACCCCCGAGGGCTACGACACCGGACTCTGGGCCACCCTCGCCGGCACCCTCGGCCTGCCCGGCCTCGCCCTGCCCGAGCGGTACGGCGGAGCCGGCTGCGGCCCCGCCGAACTGGCCGTCGCCTGCGAGGAGACCGGCCGCGCCCTCACGCCCTCCCCGCTCCTCGCCACCGCCGTCCTCGCCGCGCCGCTGATCACCGCGCTCGGCACCGCGGCGCAGCGCGCCGACCTGCTGCCCCGCATCGCGGACGGCTCCCTGACCTGTGCCCTCGCCCTGTCCGGCGGCTCCCTCCCGCTCGCCCTCGACCTCGTCGGCGACAACACCGCCACGCCCTGGTCGGGCGGCGGCCGCTCCGGCGGCGTCCAGGCCGTGCCGCTGCCGGAGGGCGGCTGGTCGCTGTACGGGGAGGCCGGCCACGTCCTCGACGGGCACAGCGCCGGGCTGCTCCTGGTCGCGGCGCACACCGGCGGCTTCCCGCGCAGCCGTACCCTGCTCTTCCTCGTGAAGGCGGCCGCGACCGGTCTCGTGCGGCGCCGGGAGGCCACCCTCGACCTCACCCGCTCCCAGGCGGCCCTCGAACTCCGCCACGTGTCGGCGGAGTTGCTGGGTGCGGAGCCGCTGGACGTGCTCGGCGCGCTCGCCACGACCGGGCGCGCCGCCGCCGTCGCGCTGGCCGCCGAGGCCGTCGGCGCCGCCCGCGGAGCCCTCGACCGTACCGTCGAACACGCCGCCACGCGCGAGCAGTTCGGCCGGCCGATCGGCTCCTTCCAGGCCCTCAAGCACCGGCTCGCCGACCTCCTCGTCCAGATCGAGTCGGCGCGCTCGCTCACCCACTGCGCGGCGGCGGACGCCGATCCCGTCTCCGCCGGGCTCGCCCTCGCCCAGGCCCTCGAAGCCCAGCGGGCGGCGGCCGCCGAGACGATCCAGCTGCACGGCGGGATCGGCGTCACCTGGGAGCACGACGCCCATCTGTACTTCAAGCGGGCGGCGGCGGACGAGCTGCTCTTCGGCCCGGCGGTGGCCCTGCGGGCGCGGGCCGCCGAGCGCGCCGCCCTCTTCGGCGAGGCGGGCGGGACCTCCGGGGCGTCCGGGGCTTCCGGCGCCCCTGGGACCTCCGGGGCCTCCGGGGCGTCCGGCGCCTTTGGGGAGGTGGCGTAGGTGCCGATCGGGCTGCGCGTGATGCAGAAGGTCTCCTCCACCCGTACCTTCGCCAAGGTCGCCCCGCACTTCGTCCCCGCCATGGACCGGGCCGTGCACCGGCTGACCCGGGGCAAGGTGATGCTGAGCGCGCGCATGCTGCCGGGCGTCGTCCTCACCGCCAAGGGCGCGAAGAGCGGGCAGCCGCGGGTCACCCCGCTCGCCTGCATGCCGGAGCCGGACGCCGGCACCTGGGTGCTCGTCGGCTCCAACTTCGGCCGGCCGGGGCATCCCGCCTGGACCGCCAACCTGCTCGCCCACCCGGACGCCGAGGTCAGCTGGCGCGGCGAGAGCTTCCCCGTACGGGCGCGGCTGCTCACGGGGGAGGAGCGGGCGGAGGCGTGGCGGGCGGTGCTGGCGTTCTGGCCGCCGTACGCGACGTACCAGGCGCGGATCGAGCGGGAGATCCGGCTGTTCCGGCTGACGCGCGCCTGATCCGGGCCGGGCGCAAAAAACCGGCGGTGGTCCCCCGTACGCGTACACGTACGTGGGGCCACCGCCGGCGCGACAGGACGGGTGAAGGAAGCGGGGCGCTCCCCGGGCTGCGGGGTTACTTCGTCGGCTTCTTGCCCGTGATCCCCAGATGCACCAACAGGGCGAGGTTCGGCTTGAGTTCGGCCTGCTTCACACCCCAGGTCTGGAAGCCCTTCTGGTGGCCGGCGACCGCCGCCAGCATCGCCACCAGCGAGCCCGCCATCGCCGCGGGGCTGATGTCCTTGTCGACCTTGCCCTTCGACTGGAGCTCCTTCACCGCGTCCGTGAGGGAGTTGGTGACCGAGTTCAGGATCTTCATGCGGATCTTGTAGAACCGCTTGTCGCCCTCCGCGGCCCCGAGGTCCACCACCCGCAGGATCGCGTCGTGCTTGCGCCAGAAGTCCAGGAATCCCTCGACCAGTTCCTCGGAGGTCTGCCACCCGGCCTTGCCGACCCAGGAGCGGCCGGAGACCAGATCGGTCAACCCCGCGCCCTCCTTGGCCATTTCCTCCGCGATCTCGAGGACGGCGCCCTCGACGTCAGGGAAGTACTGGTAGAACGTCGCGGGTGAAGTCCCCGCCTTGCGGGCCACGTCGATGACCTTGACGTCCCGGTAGGGCGAGGAGCTGAGCATCTCACCGAGGCAGTCGAGCAGCTTCTGCCGCGTCGCCTGGCCGCGTCGTCCGGCCACGCGGCCGTCGACGGTGCGTACTTGTCCTGTCATGCCGTCAGCTTACCGAGGGGTGATCCGCGCGCGATTCGGCCGACTGCAAATGGGGGCCACCCCTCGCCGGAGGGGTCCCGCGGGGCCTCCCGGCTCCCTCCACAGCACATTCGTCTTATTAACAGCCTGTGGAAAACTTCGGTGGACAACCGACGGGCCGGGAGTCGCGGCGTGCGCCGCCGCGATCCGGCACCCATCCTGAAGCCATGGCCGTATTCACACAGGGCACCCCGTGCTGGGTGGACGCGCAGCTTCCCGACCTCCAGGCGGGCAAGCGCTTCTACGGCGAGCTGTTCGGCTGGAGCTTCGACCCCGACCGCGACGAGGCCCTGCTGCGCGGCCGCCGCGTGGCCGGGCTCCTGCCCAAGCGGGACGGGCGGATGCCCACCACCTGGACCGTCTACCTGGCGGCCGACGACGCGGGCATCGTCGCCGAGCGGGTGAAGGCCGCCGGCGGCCGGATGGTGATGGAGCCCTATCCCGTCGGCCCCTTCGGCGTCCTCGCCCTCGCCGCCGACCCCGGCGGCGCCGTCTTCGGTCTGCGGCAGGCGGGTGACGCCGACGGCTTCGAGGTCGTCGACGAGCCCGGCGCCTTCTGCTGGCTGGAGGTCCACACGAGGGAGCCGGACGCGGTCGACACCTTCTACGCCTCCGTCTTCGGCTGGCTCGGCCGCCAGTCGCAGCCCGTGGGCCCCACGGAGGCCGACTACCGCGTCTGGTCCCCGCCCCGCTCCGGGGCGGGCTCCTGGCCCTCCGCCTTCGGCGGCCGCGCCGTCATCACCGACGCCTTCCCCGCCGAGCTCCCCGGCCATGTCCTCGTCCACTTCGCCGTCCGCGACTGCGACACCGCCTGCGCCACCGCCGTCCGCCTCGGCGGCCGGGTCACCACCGACCCCGTCGACACCCCGCACGGCCGCACCGCCGTCCTCCAGGACAACCAGGGCGCGCGTTTCGCCGTCCTTGAGAAGCGGGCGGCGAAGCCGTCCGGGTGAACACCCGAGCGACGGCCGCCGCGACAGCCGGAAGGGAGCTGGAAGGCCCCCGGAAGGCAGCCGGAAGGCAGCTGGAAGGCACCCGGAAGGCGGCTGGAAGGCCCCCGGAAGGGCGGGTGCCGGGACGGTCGATATGACCTGTGACACCCCGATCCGCCCCCGGGTTCGCAACCACCGCCCCGGACAGGAACAATCAGGGTCCACGGGGCCGTACCCTCATGGCCCTACGGGGAGGTGGCAGGCAAGTGGAGCAGCTGACGCAGCACGACCCGAGAAGGATCGGGCCCTTCGAGGTGCTGGGCCGGCTCGGCGCGGGCGGAATGGGCCTGGTGTATCTCGCGCGCTCGGCGTCCGGGCGGCGCGTGGCGATCAAGACCGTCCGGACGGAGCTCGCCGAGGACCAGCTGTTCCGGGTCCGCTTCACCCGGGAGGTGGAGGCCGCGCGGGCGGTCTCCGGCTTCTACACCGCGGCCGTCGTCGACGCCGATCCGCGCGCCGCCGTGCCGTGGCTCGCGACCGCGTACGTCCCCGCTCCCTCCCTCGAAGAGATAGTGAACGAGTGCGGGCCGCTCCCGGCCCAGGCGGTGCGCTGGCTCGCGGCCGGCGTCGCCGAGGCCCTGCAGTCGATCCACGGCGCCGGGCTCGTCCACCGCGACCTCAAGCCGTCCAACGTCCTCGTCGTCGAGGACGGCCCCCGGGTGATCGACTTCGGCATCGCGTCCGGCGTCTCCAACACGCGCCTGACCATGACCAACGTCGCCGTCGGCACCCCCGCCTACATGTCGCCCGAGCAGGCCCGCGACTCGCGCAGCGTCACCGGCGCCAGTGACGTCTTCTCGCTCGGCTCGATGCTGGTCTTCGCCGCCACCGGCCATGCCCCGTACCACGGCGCCAACCCCGTCGAGACGGTCTTCATGCTGCTGCGCGAGGGCCCGGACCTGGAGGGCCTGCCGGACGAGCTGCGGCCCCTGATCGACGCCTGCATGCAGATGGACGTCTCGAAGCGGCCCACCCCGGCCGACCTCCAGGCGATGCTCGCCCCGCACCTCTTCGGTCCGGCGGACGGCGGCGACGACAGCGGCACGGCCGCGGCCTGGCTGCCGCAGCGCGCCACGGCCATGATCGAGTCGCGTCGCGGCGGCCGGCCCAGCGCCCCGCCGGCCCCGGTGGCGCCGCCGATGCCGCCGAGCCCGCCCGGCGATCCGCGCGGTGGCGAGCGGCCCGGCGGTGGCCGGCCCGGCGGTGACCGGCCCGGTGGCGGCCGTCATGCCGGCCCGGCGGCCGAGCCGGTCGGGGCCTCCGCCGTCGCCCCCGCATCCGGCGACGGCGGTCC
>NZ_JBSGBF010000048.1:50376-56246 GCF_053601115.1 Streptomyces sp. NPDC004788 | reverse complement strand
GCAGCGCCGAGCGCGCCGCGCGGCCCGGGCGACGGCCCGGACGCGGTTCCGACGCCGGCTGCCGACCGGGCCGATGGCATCGGGAGCGCGTCGGGATCTGCCGGCGGCAGGGCTTCGGTACCCGGACCGTTCGCTCCCGGCCGCAGGCCCGAGTCGTGGCCCATGGCGGCAGAGGGCAGCGGCGCGGATTCGGCCCGGGGCGCCGCCGAGAGCGTGGCCGGTCGGTTGGACCGCGTCGACCAGCCTGCCCCGCAGGGCGCCGCCGCCCCCGCACGCCGTGCCCTTCGGCGGGTTCGGGACATGGCCGGGCAGGTCAGGGGGCGGCTTGCGCTCGCGTTGCTGCTCGGGAGTCTGGCGCTCGGGTCGGCCGTCGGGCTCATGGGGGTGTCCGGGTGGCTCATCTCGCGCGCGTCCGAGCAGCCGCCCGTGCTGTATCTGATGGTGGCGGTCACCGCCACCCGCGCCTTCGGCATCGGGCGGGCCGTGTTCCGGTACGCCGAGCGGCTGGTGTCGCACGACGCCGTGCTGCGGATGCTCGCGGACCTGCGGGTCGCCGTCTACCGGCGGCTCGAACGGATCGCGCCCGCCGGGCTGCGCCGCACCCGGCGCGGTGATCTCCTCGCCCGCCTGGTCCAGGACGTCGACGCGCTGCAGGACTACTGGCTGCGCTGGCTGCTTCCGGTCGGCGCGGCGCTCGTCGTCGGTGTCGGGTCGGTCGCCTTCACGGGTTGGCTACTGCCCGAGGCCGGGGCCGTGCTTGCCGTGGGCCTGCTGCTCGCCGGGGTCGCCGTGCCGCTGGCCGGCGGCGCGCTCGCCCGGCGGGCCGAGCGGCAGCTCGCCCCCGCGCGCGGCACGCTCACCACCGCCGTCGTCGACCTGCTGCGCGGCTGCGCCGAACTCACCGTGGCCGGCGCGCTGAAGGGCCGCGTCCAGCGGGCCGCGGCGGCCGACCGCACGCTCACGGCCATCGCCTCCCGGCAGTCCGCCGCCACCGCGCTCGGCGCCGGGCTCTCCGCCCTGGTCTGCGGCCTCACGGTCGCCGGAGCCGCGCTCGTCGGCGTCCAGGCGGTGCGGGCCGGGCGGCTCGACGGTGTCGCGCTCGCCGTCGTCGTGCTCACCCCGCTCGCCGCGTTCGAGGCCGTCACCGGACTCCCGCTCGCCGTCCAGTACCGCCAGCGGGTGCGCCGCAGCGCCGAGCGGGTCCTCGACGTGCTCGACGCGCCCGTCCCCGTGGCGGAGCCGGTCGCGCCCGCCGCTCCCCCGGCGAGCCCGTTCCCGCTGGAGCTGGCCGGGCTCTCGGCGCGGTACGCCGGGCAGGAGCGGCCCGCGCTCGACGCCTTCGGGCTGCGCCTGGAGGCCGGGCGCCGGGTCGCGGTCGTCGGCGCGTCCGGCTCCGGCAAGACCACGCTCGCCCAGGTGCTGCTGCGCTTCCTGGACGCGGAGCCGGGCACGTACCGGCTCGGCGGCACGGACGCGACGGAGCTGGACGGCGACGACGTACGCCGCTTCGTCGGCCTCTGCGCGCAGGACGCCCACCTCTTCGACAGCACCCTGCGCGAGAACCTGCGCCTGGCCAGGACCGGCGCGGACGACGCCGCGCTGCGCGAGGCGCTGCGCCGGGCCCGGCTCCTCGACTGGGTGGACGGGCTGCCCGACGGGCTCGACACGCTCGTCGGCGAGCACGGCTCGCGGCTCTCCGGCGGTCAGCGGCAGCGCCTCGCGCTCGCCCGGGCGCTGCTCGCCGACTTCCCGGTCCTCGTCCTCGACGAGCCGGCCGAGCACCTGGACCTGGCCACCGCCGACGCGCTCACCGACGACCTGCTGCGGGCCACCGAGGGCCGTACCACCGTCCTGATCACGCACCGGCTGCACGGCCTCGACGCCGTCGACGAGGTCGTCGTCCTCGACCGCGGCCGGACCGTGCAGCGCGGGACGTACGCGGAGCTGGCGGCGGTCGACGGGCCGCTGCGGCGGATGCTGGAGCAGGAGCGGGCGAGCGACCTCCACCTGGTGCCCGCCCCGTGACCGCCTCGCAGCCCCCGGCCCGTAGCCGACTTTCCTCGCCAAATGGGACTTACTAGGCTCGGCCCCATGACCGCCGCCGTGCCGGACGCCCCGGACCCGCTCGAAGCCGCGACCCGGGCCACGCGCAGCCTGCACGGCCTGTCCACCGAGCTCACCGCCCGGGTGCCGCAGCTCCTGGAGGCGATGCGGTCGGTCGGCACCGGCCTCGAACTGCACTCCACGCTGGACCGGATCTGCGAGACCGCCGCCGAACTCGCCGACGCCCGCTACGCCGCCATCGGCGTAATCGACGACGAGGGCGAGGGCCTCTCCGACTTCGTCACGTACGGCGTCGGCGACGACGTCGCCCGCCGGATCGGGCGCCGCCCGGACGGGCACGCGGGTCTGCTCGGTGCGCTGATCCGGGAGCCGGGGACGATCCGGCTCGCCGACCTGGCGGCGGATCCGCGCGCGGCCGGCCTCCCGTCCGGGCATCCGCCGATGCGGACCTTCCTCGGCGTACCGATCCGGGTCCAGGGCGAGATCTTCGGCAACCTCTACCTCGCCGAGAAGAACGGCGGCGGGGAGTTCAACGACTACGACGTCCACATGGTCCGGGTGCTCGCCACCGAGGCCGGGATCGCCATCGGCAACGCGCGTCTGTACGAGGCCGCCCGGCAGCGCGAGCGCTGGATCGACGGCTCCGTCGCCGTCACGACCGCCCTGCTCTCCGGCGGCGACGCCGACGACGCGCTCACCGTCGTCGCCGAGCAGGCCCGCAGGCTGGCCGGCTCGGCCGCCGGCATCGTGCTCCTTCCGGCGGAGGACGGCGGTCTGGAGATCGTCGCCGTCTCCTCGCCCGGGCCGACCAGATGGCTCGGCGTGGTGATCGGGCCCGAGAGCGCCGTGGTGGAGCAGCTGATGGCGGGCGAGGCGGTGTTCCTCGCCGACGCCTCCACGGACCCGCGGATGCGGAACCGGATGTCCGAGCAGTACGGCCCCGCGATGCTGCTGCCGCTGCAGAGCGGCGGCCGGGTCCTCGGCGCGCTCGCCACCCCACGGGCCCGCGGGGCCCGGCAGTTCACGGAGGCCGAGCGGACCCTGGCCACCCAGTTCGCCTCACAGGCGGCGCTCGCGCTGATGATGGCCGAGGCGCAGCGGGACCGGGAGCGGCTCGCCGTCTTCGAGGACCGCGACCGGATCGCCCGGGACCTGCACGACCTGGTCATCCAGCGCCTGTTCGCCACCGGGATGATGCTGGAGAGCGCGCAGCGCAAGTCGGTCGTGCCGGCCGTGCGGGAGGGCGTCGGCAAGGCCGTGGACGAGCTGGACGTGACCATCCAGGAGATCCGTACGGCGATCTTCGCGCTCCAGCAGGGACCGGCCGAGGCGCCCTCGGGGCTGCGCACCCGCGTGCTGCGGGAGATCAACATGGCGGCGGTGCCGCTCGGCTTCAAGCCCGCGCACCGCTTCGTCGGAGCGATCGACACGACCGTCGGCGACCTCACCGGCAAGAACCTCGTCGCGGCGCTGCGCGAGGCGCTGTCGAACGCCTTCCGGCACGCCGGGGCCACCCGGATCGAGGTGGCCGTGGACGCCACCGTCACCCTGCCGGACGGCAACCGGGGCGTGCGGCTGTCGGTCGCCGACGACGGCGTCGGCATCCCGGAGGGTGGCCGCCGCAGCGGGCTGCGCAACCTGGCCCGGCGCGCCGAGTCGCTCGGCGGCGCGAGCCGGGTCGGCCCGGGCATCGGCGAGGACGGCGGCGGTACGACGGTGGTCTGGGAGGCCCCGCTCTAGCGCGTGCGCTGCGCTTCTGTCCGTGCGGCCGCTCTGGCGCGTGCCTGAGCTTCTGTCCGTGCGGGCCGTGCTCTGGCGCGTGCGCTCGCTTCTGTCGTGCGGCCGTCCTCTGGCGCGCGCCCCGCGCTTCCGCCCGTGCGGTCTCGGCCGAGCGCGCCCGTGCGGTCTCGCTCTAGCGCGCGCCCTGCGCCGCCGTCCGTGTGGCCTCGGCGACCAGGTGCTCGATGACGACGGCGACGCCGTCCTCGTTGTTGCCGACGGTCCGGCCGGAGGCGGCTGCGATCACGTCCGGGTGGGCGTTGCCCATGGCGTACGAGCGGCCTGCCCAACTGAGCATCTCGATGTCGTTGGGCATGTCGCCGAAGGCCGCGACCTGCTCGGGCGCGATGCCGCGCGCGGCGCAGCAGCGGGCGAGGGTGGACGCCTTGGAGACGCCGAGGCCGCTGATCTCGATGAGCGCGGTGGGGCTGGAGCGGGTGAAGGAGGCCAGGTCGCCGGCGGCCTCGCGGGCGGTGGCGAGGAAGACGTCCGGGTCGAGCTCGGGGTGCTGGGCGAGCAGCTTCAGGACCGGGGCGGCGGCGCCCGGCGCCTCCTCGAAGAGCAGCTTCTCGGCGGTGGCGACGGTGGCGCCGGGGTCGAGGAAGAACGGCGGGTACTCCGGCTCGTAGTGGATGCCGGTGGTGAGCTCGACGGCGAAGGTGGTGCCGGGGGCGGCCTCGCGCAGCGCCCGGACGACGTCCAGGGCGATCGGCCGCTCGAGCGGGCGGACCTCCAGGAACGTGCCGCCCGCGTGCAGGTCGACGACCGCGGCGCCGTTGGCGCAGATGGCCAGGCCGTGGCCGTGGACGTGCTCGCTGACGACGTCCATCCAGCGGGCCGGGCGACCGGTGACGAAGAAGACCTCGATGCCGGCCCGCTCGGCGGCGGCGAGGGCGGCGACCGTGCGCTCCGAGACGGACTTGTCGTCCCGCAGCAGGGTGCCGTCGAGGTCGGTGGCGATCAGACGGACGGTGTCAGGTGAGGTCACCTCGTCATTGTTCCGTACAACGTGCACGGGCGTGCGAGGGAGTGCACATTTGAGTGGCTGTATGTGGCTCCCCCGCCACGCTTTGTGTCAGGTCGGCTCAGCCGAGCTGGGCGACGGCCTCCGTGGCGATCTTCTCGAAGACGGCCTGGTCGGCGGCGAAGACGGAGTCGGGGATCGGCCAGTGGATCACCAGCTCGGTGAAGCCGAGCTCCTGGTGGCGCCCGGCGAAGTCGACGAAGGCGTCGAGCGAGCCGAGGACCGTGTTCTGCTCCGGGGTGAAGCCGGTGAGCAGGATCTTGTCCAGTTCGGCGGCGTCGCGGCCGATCTCGGCACACGCCTTGCCGAGCTTGTCGAGCTGCCCGGCGATGGCCGCGACCGACTGCTCGGGCGTCCCCGTCTCGTACAGCTTCGGGTCGCCGGTGGTCACCCACGCCTGCCCGTGGCGCGCGGCGAGCCTCAGCCCGCGCGGCCCGGTCGCGGCGATCGCGAACGGCAGCCGCGGCCGCTGGACGCAGCCGGGGATGTTGCGGGCCTCGTCGGCCGAGTAGAAGGTGCCGCGCGCGGTCACGGCGTCCTCGGTGAGCAGCCGGTCGAGCAGCGGCACGAACTCGGCGAAGCGGTCGGCTCGCTCGCGCGGCGTCCACGCCTCCTGGCCGAGCGCGGTGGCGTCGAAGCCGTTGCCGCCGGCGCCGATGCCGAGGGTGACGCGGCCGTCGGAGATGTCGTCGAGGGAGATCAGTTCCTTGGCGAGGGTGACCGGGTGCCGGAAGTTCGGCGAGGTCACCAGCGTCCCCAGGCGCATCCGCTCGGTCGCCGTCGCGGCGGCGGTGAGCGTGGGCAGCGCCCCGAACCAGGGGCGGTCGCGGAAGCTGCGCCAGGACAGGTGGTCGTAGGTGTACGCGGCGTGGAAACCGAGGTCCTCGGCCTGCCGCCAGGTCTTCTGTCCCTCGCTCCACCGGTGGATGGGGAGGATCACGGTGCTCAGACGCATGTCTTCGACCCTACGGCAGCCGTCAGCTGCCAGGGCCCCGCCGGCGCG
>NZ_JBSGBF010000048.1:0-50276 GCF_053601115.1 Streptomyces sp. NPDC004788 | reverse complement strand
GACCGGCTCCCCGCCGGTGCGGACCGGCTCCCCGCCGGTGCGGACCGGCTCCCCGCCGGTGCGGACCGGCTCCCCGCCGGTGCGGACCGGCTCCCCGCCGGTGCGGACCGGCTCCCTGCCGGGTTCAACGCTGCAGCCAGCTCAGCAGGGTCGTCGCCGTGAACACCGTGGCCGACGCCACACAGACCGCGCGGGGGGTCAGCCATGCGGGGCCTTCCGCGGGCCGGGACTGTGGCACCGGAGCCAGCAGCGCGTCTGCGAAGGCCCGGGCGGTCGGCGGTCGGTCCGCCGGCTCGACGGACATCGCGGCCCGCAGCAGCAGGTCGACGTGGGGTGGGAGCTCCGCTCCGGCAGGGAGCGCCGGCAGCGTCGAGGCGGACGGCTGGTCGGTCATCAGGGCCGTGGCGCGCCCGCCCGGGCCGAACGGCTTCCGCCCGGTCAGCAGCTCGTAGGCCACGACGGCCAGCGCGTACACGTCGGCCCTGCCGTCGAACCCGTCGGTCTGGAAGGCCTGCTCCGGGGCCATGTACGCGGGCGTACCCGTGGTCACCGTCAGCCCGGACGCGTCGGCCAGTTGCTTCGCGCTGCCCAGATCCGCCACCAGCACCGCGGCGGGCGCGGGGCCGGTGGCGAGCAGCAGGTTGGACGGCTTGACGTCGCGGTGCACCACACCCGCCTCGTGCAGGACCTGGACCGCGTAGCCCGCCTCCGCGGCCAGCCGCAGCGCCTCCTGCGGGTCGCACTGCCCGACCCGGTCCTCCAGGGTGCCGCCGCGGACGAGGTCCATGACGAAGTAGGGCTGGTCCTCCTGCACCCCGACGTCGTGCACCCGGACCACCCGCGGGCTGGCGATGCGGCGCAGCAGCCTCGCCTCCGCCAGGAACCGCTCGCGCACATCGGCGTTGGCGGCCCAGTTCTCGGCCAGCACTTTCACCGCGACCTCGGTGTCGAGCTCCGGATCGTAGGCCTTCCAGACCGTCGCGAAGGAGCCGGCTCCGAGCCGCTCCAGAAGGAGGTAACGGCCGAGCTTGCGCATGTGGCAGCATTCTGCCGGAGTCGGCGGGGGTGTGGAACGCCCGTTCGGCGGGTGTGATGCCAGGCGGCAGGAACCGGGGGGATCCGAGTGTTCGAGGAAGGCGAGCTGGAGCGGCTCGTGACGGCCGCTCAGGCCGGCGACCCGGGGTCGATGGAGTATTTGCTGGCCAAACTGCGGCCGGTGGTGCTGCGCCGTTGCTCGCGCTTCCTGCCTCACCACGCCGACGCGGAGGAGGCCGCGCAGGACGCGCTCCTGTCCATCAGCAAGCACCTGGGGGAGTACGGCGGCCACGGCTCCTTCCTGGGCTGGGTGACGGTGATCGCCTCGAACGCCGCCCGGTCGACCTACCGCTCGATGCGCCGGCGCGCCGAGGACAGCCACGCCGACCTCCCCGACTCCGTCGACCCGCGCACCACCAGCGTCATCGCGGGGACCCGGCTCGACCTGATGGAGGCGCTGGCCGCGCTGGAGCGGCAGCACCCCACCCTGGTGGAGTCCTTCGTGCTGCGTGACCTGGGCGACCTGACCTACGTCCAGGTGGCCGAGCAGCTGGACGCCCCGTTGGGCACGGTCAAGGACCGTATCCACCAGGCCCGCCGCTTCATGCGCGAGCGCCTGGTCACCGGTCGGTGAACGGCGGTCCCGCTCAGGGCGGCGGTCGCGCCGTCATCCGGTACCGGTCCGCCGTGGCCGCTCTGGTGACGGCCGCCGCGCTCGGGCTGGTGACCGGCCGATTCGTCCTGCCGCCGCCGCCCGGGGCCGACGCGCCCCCGGGTGCGCGGTCGGGTGCCGCCGCCGGCGGGGCGTCCCGGGGCACGTCCGCCCTCCCGGCGCCCGGCGTGTCCACGCCGACGCCCGCGCCCTCGGCCTCCGGCTCGGCCTCCGGTTCGGCCTCCGGCTCGGTCTCCGGCTCGGTCTCCGGCTCGCCGACCGGTGCGACCGGGCCGGTGACGAAGGCGAACCTGCTGGAACCCGCGGCGTTCAGCCCGGATGTCGGCGTCGGTCGGATCCACGTCACCGACCGGTACGGCGACGGGCATTACGCCAACGCGGCCTGCACCGGGGAGAAGACCCTCACCGAGACCCTGGGCGGACCCGGTGCCCACTTCCGCGGACTGATGACCAGCACCCGCACCGAGCCGGACGACCCCACGCTGGCCCTGGACGGCGCCGACCAGGTCGCCCGCGAGGTCGCCGCCGAGGCCCGGAGCCCTTCCCTGGCGCAGAACTTCGCCCAGCGCCTGCTGCTGGAGCAGGTGCCCTGCCAGGAGGAAACGCCAGGGCACTGGGTCTACGGAAGGACCACGACCGTGCGGCTCGCCCCGGACGTCACCGCGAGCTGGATGGGCGCCTACCAGGGATCCCTCAACACCACCGGCACGGCGCCCGAGGGCGAGGAGCCCTGCGGCGGCATCGCCGTGCTGCGCAGCGGCACCCACTACGGGGTGCTGGAGGTCGACGCCTGCCTGGGGAGGGCCGCGATGGACCGCGTCGTCAGGACCGCTCTGTCACAGCTGTGAAACAGCGGGTCGGGGCTCCAACTTTCCCTCCGCCGGCGGCATCACCCCGGTTGTACGAGGACGCAGCAGGCGTCCCGACCAGCAGGGGGACCAAGATGACCGAGAACCAGACCGCCCAGCAGAAGTCCGTTCGCCGCAACCGGTTCGCCGCCGCGGCCTGCGTCGCCGCCGCGCTGATCACGGCCACCGTCGTCGGCACCCAGTCGGCCACCGCCGCCGGGGCCGCGCGCACCACCGGGGCCGCCGCCCACCCGGTCGTCGCCCACCCGGCCGCGGTCGCGGCCGTCGCGCCGGGGCTCGGCTCCGCCGACCTCGTCCAGAGCGAGGACTTCTTCCGGCAGGGTCTGAACCCGGTCGGCGCGACCGTCGCGCTGAACGGACGCCAGGCGCTGTCCGCGTGCTCCGGCGAGGAGACGATGCGCGACCTGACCAAGGGCAAGGCCACCGCGTACGCGTCCGTGACCTGGAGCTTCACCACCGACGGCGTGCTGACCGAGTCGGCGGCGAGCGCCCCCACCAAGACCGCGGCCGCCACCTGGGAGAAGCAGCTCGTCGGGCTCGTCCAGGACTGCCAGAACGAGCCCGCCGGCCACTGGTACTACGGCGCGGCCCACACCCTGACCACCGCCGGCGGCACCGCCCGCTGGTACCCGGCCCACAACGGAGACGGCGCCGTCAGCGGCGGGGTCGCGGTCCTGCGCAGCGGCACCAGGGTCGCCGTCGTCGAGCTCACCGGCCGGCCCACCGACGCCCCGACCTCCGTCGAAGGCATCGCCACCGCGGCACTGAACCGCCTCGCCTCCTGAACGGCGGCCCGGCTCCGTCCGCGCCGCCGGGCGGAGCCGGCCCCGAACCACCCGGCCCGGCACGTACGACAGCGCGAGGTCACCGGCGTCCCGAGGCGCGCAGGCCGGGGAGCGCGGTACGCGTGGGCTCGAACTCGATCACTTCGTAGGTGACGGCGCCGGTGCGGAGGAAGGGGTCCTCGGCGATGACCTTCTCGATGGTCTCCCGGCTGTCGGCGCGGGCCAGGATCACGCCGCCGGTCCTCGGCACCCGGCGTCCGGTCAGGAGGAAGACGCCGTCGGCGATGTTCCGGTCGACGTACGCGTAGTGCTCCGGCAGCAGTGCGTCGAGCCGGTCCAGGATCCCGTCCCGGTAGGTCAGCAGCAGAATGAACATGTCGGCAGGTAACGCCTGATCGCCGGGGGCCGTCCACGAGGCAGCGCCTCATGCGGCTGAGCCGCTGCCTAACGCGCCAGCGTGCGGGCGATCGCGCGCAGCCCGGAGTGAGGCAGGTCACTCGACCAGGCGAGCGCCAGGCGCAGCCGGGGCGGGTCCTGTGCCAGCGGGCGCCATGTCAGGCCCGGTTCCTCCGCGGCGGGGCGGGGCCGCAGCGCGACCACCGGGTCGCCCGAGCCCAACTCGGCCAGGAGCAGCGCCCGGCGCGGAGGCACGGCGCGCACGGCGGGTCGCCAGCCGGCGGCGTGGCAGGCGGCCAGGACGGCATCGTGGTAGCCGGGGGCCAGCTCCCGGCGGAACCAGAGCAGTTCCTGTCCTTCCAGGTCGGCCCAGTCGATCGCGCCGCGCGCGGCCAGCGGATGCCCGGGGGCCAGCAGCACACCCAGCGGCTCGTCGTGGATCACCACCGATTCGAGGCCGTCCGTGTCGGCCGGGAGCGTCAGCACGCAGCAGTCGAGTTCGCGGCGGCGCAGCCGGGCGAGCTGCTCGGCGGAGCCCGCGTCCGCGAAGGTCAGCGCCACACCGGCCGCCGTGGCGGCGATGCGGAACCGTCGTGGCAGTTCGGGCGGCACCCCCGGCGGCACACCCACCGTCCACGCGCGCGCGGCCGATGCCGCCGCCACCGCGCGGATGCCGCGTTCCGCCGCCGCCAGCGTCGCCCGCGCCTCGGGCAGCAGGGCCGCGCCCGCGGCCGTGAGGGTCATCCCGGCAGGGGAGCGCACGAACAGGGGGGCGCCGAGCTCCGCTTCCAGCGAGCGGATCTGCTGGCTCAGCGAGGGGGACCGCAGGCCGAGCCGCTGCGCCGCCCGCCCGAGGTTCTCCTCCTCGGCGACGGCGCAGAAGTATGTGAGCTGCCGCAGCTCCACGGGCCACCTCCCCGTCGGCCATCATCCCCCGCGGCAGCTACTTCCGGACCCGGCCCGAGAGCCAGGGGGAGAGCATGCGGAGGGTGACCGGCTCCTTGTGGGTCTCGTCGCCGGGGAGCGGGACGACCAGCCACCAGCCGGGCGGGAAGAAACGGCCCTTGACGTGGGCGAGGCCGCCGAAGACGGAGCGGAGGAAGGCGGGTACGGAGTCGCGCGGGACGTCGTCGAAGACGACGCCTTCGACGGTGATCTGCGCGTCGTCCTCGGGGTAGAGGCGGACGGTGACCGACGGGGTGCCGCCGAGTTCGACGAACGCCTCGTGGGGGAGGGTGCCGTCCGGGTCGAGGACGGTGAAGGCGCCGGCGGAGGTGCGGCGGGAGGTCCGGTCGGCGCCGATGTCGTCGGTGACCAGCATCTCCAGGTTGAATTCCCGGGCCACCTCGCGGATGGCGGCGACGGCCGATTCGGTGGTGGGCAGGTGCGGGTGGTGGGCTCCCATGGGGACGATCATGCCCGACCGCTGCCGGTGCGGGCCTCAGCGGGGGAAGCGGATGAACTCCGGCGGTACGGCGTCGGTGAGCCAGACGCCGTTGGCGCTGACGTGGAACACGTGCCCGGCCCGGTGCATCGCGCCGGCGTCGACGCTCAGCACCACGGGGCGGCCGCGGCGGGCGCCGACGCGGGTGGCGGTCTCGCGGTCGGGCGAGAGGTGGACGTGGTGCCGGCTCATGGGGCGCAGGCCCTCGGCCCGGATGGCGGGCAGCCGGCCGGCGACCGTACCGTGGTAGAGGTACGCGGGCGGTTCGGCGGCCGGCAGACCGAGGTCGACCGGGACGGTGTGGCCCTGGCTGGCCCGGATCCTGGTGCCCTCGATCGCGAAGCGTTTCTTGTCGTTGGCGGCGACCACGTGGTCGAGCTCGGCGCGGGTGATCGGGAAGCCGTGCGCGGCGGCGGCCCGCAGGAGCGCGTCGATCTCGGTCCAGCCGTGCGCGTCGAGCACGAGCCCGATCCGTTCGGGCTGGTGGCGCAGGTGTTTCGAGAGGTATTTCGACACCTTCACGGTGCGTTTCTCGTCGTTCATGAATTCATTGAAGCTCCAGGTTTGATCCACAGCCAACTGTATTTATCCACAGGCAAGTTGGCGTTTCTGTGGACAACGAGCCTGGAAAATCAGATGGATTGATCGACTTGGTTGTTTTTCAGGTTGTTTGAGGCAAGTGCATCCAATGTCCTGGTCTGCACCTCGCGTTCGGCCGCCGCCGCGATGAACGCCGACACGTTCTCCTGGCCAACGAGCCGCTGTACGGCCCGGATCGTCTCCGGCGGAAGCGCGACCGTACGGGGCTCCCGGCCGCTCGGCGGGGGCGCGTCCGGGGACAGGTGGAACTGGAGGTGAGCGGTGGCGAACAGGCGCATCGCCCGCGCCAGTTCGGCGTCCACGGTCTGCTGGGCGAGCGGGCGGAGCCGGCGCACCAGATCCGTCGCCTCCTCCGCGTCCGCGTCCGTCGGCGGCCGGTGCTCCAGATAGCGGGCGAAGACGTGCTCGCTGGTGAACTCCAGGAAACGGGCGGCGATGTGCTCGACCTGACCGCGAAGTTCCCTCAGATGGCCGGTGATGGCGGCGAGCGGCACGCCCGCCGCGTGCAACTCGGCGGCCACCGCGAGCTCTTGGGGGCTCGGGACGAGGTATTCCTCGGTCTCCCGGTCCGGGATGCGCTCCAGGACACCGAGCTCTATGGCCTCCCGGACCGCGTCCTCGTCGGGCCGGCCGCCGAACCGGGCGTCGAGCTCGGCGCGCGAGATCCGGTCGGCCTCCTCGTCCGTCCACGGCCCGTCGACCTCGGCGACGAGACCCAGCACCCCGCCGAGCCCGCGCCCGGCGTCCCAGGCCTCCAGGAGCTCCTTGATGGAGGCCAGGGTGTAGCCGCGGTCCAGCAGGTCGGCGATCTGCCGCAGCCGGGCCAGATGCGTGTCCCCGTACACGTTCGACCGGCCGCGGCGCTCCGGGCGGGGCAGCAGACCGCGGTCCTGGTAGGCGCGGATCGTGCGCACGGTGGCTCCGCTGCGATGGGCCAGGTCCTCGATCCGGTACTCCGGATGCGACCCCGACCCGGACCCCGACCCGGACCCCGACCCCGGCCCCGGCCCGGACCCCGGATGTGCTGACTGCTCCGACAAAACCGCTCCCACCGACCGCTCCCTTCACCCGCCGAGGGATCGTACGACCCGGCCCGCCCCGCCCGGGCCGTCGCCTACGCCGGCGGCTGCCAGCGCGCGAGGCCGCGCAGCAGGCCCGGCGCCAGCCGGGACAGGACGTGGGCGCCGCGGGCCTCCGGGGTCACCGGAACCACGGCCTCGTTGCGCAGCACCGCGCGCAGGATCGCGTCTGCGACCTTCTCCGGCGGGTAGTTGCGCAGCCCGTAGAGGCGCGACGCCTTCTTCTGGCGGCGCTTCTCCTCCGCCTCGTCCGTGACGCCCGCGAACCGTGCGGTCGACGTGATGCCCGTGTTCACGATGCCCGGGCAGATCGCCGAGACCCCGATGCCCCGCCCCGCCAGCTCGGCTCGCAGGCACTCGCTGAGCATCAGCACCGCCGCCTTCGACGTGCTGTACGCGGGCAGCGCGCGGGAGGGCTGGAAGGCCGCCGCCGACGCCGTGTTGACGATGTGGCCGCCCTGGCCGCGCTCGGCCATCTGTGCGCCGAAGGCCCGGCAGCCGTGGATCACGCCCCACAGATTGACGTCGAGGACCCGCTTCCACTCCTCGCTCGTGGTGTCGAAGAAGGAGCCGGTCAGGCCGATCCCCGCGTTGTTGACCAGGACGTCGACCACGCCGTACTCGCTCGCCACCTTCGCGGCCAGCTTCTCCATCGCCTGCTCGTCGGCGACGTCGACGGTCTCGCCCCAGGCCGCGGGCGCCCCGATGAGCCGGGACATCTCCGCCGTACGGGCCGCGCCCTCGGCGTCCCGGTCCACGGCTATCACCCGGGCGCCGGCCTCGGCGAAGGCGAAGGCGGTGGCCCGGCCGATGCCGCTGGCGGCGCCGGTCACCAGGACCAGCTGGCCGCCGAAGCGCTCCGCGTACTCCGGGCGCACCCCGCTCTTCGCCGCCGTCTTCGGTGCCTTGGCCGCCGGGTCCTCGTTGGCTTCCACGAACTCGGTGATCCACGCCGCCAGTTGGTCGGGCCTGGTGCGCGGCACCCAGTGCTTGGCCGGCAGCGTGCGCCGGGTCAGGTCCGGCACCCAGGCGGCCAGGTCGTCGTAGAGCCGCTCGGAGAGGAAGGCGTCACCGGTCGGCGTGATGAGCTGCACCGGCACGTGCGCGTACGCGTCGGTGCGGGGGCGGAGCATCCGGGCCCGCACGTTGTCCCGGTAGAGCCAGGCGCCGTGTGCCGCGTCGGTCGGCAGGGACGGCGTCGGGTAGTCGCCGGCCGGGATCCCCTCGACCCGCTCCAGCATGCGCGGCCAGCGCTTCCCGAGCGGCCCGCGCCACGCGAGCTCCGGCAGCGACGGCGTGTGCAGCAGGTACACGTACCAGGACTTGGCGCCCTGGCCGAGGAGCTGGCCGACCCGGCGCGGGGTGGGCCTGGCCATCCGGTTCTTGATCCAGTGCCCGAAGTGGTCGAGGGACGGCCCGGACATCGAGGTGAAGGAGGCGATCCGGCCCTCGGTGCGCGGCACGGTCGCGAACTCCCAGGACTGCACCGAGCCCCAGTCGTGGCCGACCAGGTGGACCGGGCGGTCCGGGCTGACCGCGTCCGCGACCGCGAGGAAGTCGTCCGTCAGCTTCTCCAGGGTGAACCCGCCGCGCAGCGGCACCGGCGCCGTCGACCGGCCGTGGCCGCGCACGTCGTAGAGCACCACGTGGAAGTGTTCGGCGAGCCGGACCGCGACCTCCGACCAGACCTCCTTGGAGTCCGGATAGCCGTGCACGAGCAGCACGGTCGGCCGGCTCGCGTCGCCCAGCTCGGCCACGCACAGCTCGATCCCGCCGGTACGGACCCAGCGCTCCCGAGCCCCCTTGCGTCCCGCGATGCCCGCCATCAGGCCGCCGTCCCTTCCTCGTTCCAGCGCCGCACGTGCGGCAGGTCGTCGTCCAGCCAGAACGCGCTCTGCTCGGGGTCCTTGGAGTCGGTGACGACCAGGATCTCCTCGAACTTCGCGCCCGTGCCCCGGAATCCGAGGTGCGGCTCGACCGCCCACAGGCCCGGCCTGGGCGGGTGGTCGGAGAACTTGTACGGGGACCACAGCGGCGACCAGCCGTCGCGGTGGCCGTGCAGGGCGTCGCTCGCCAGGCCCTTGAGGGACTGGGTGCCGAAGCCGAACAGGGTGGGCGCCCAGCGGCGCTCCCTGACCCGGTCGATCTTGTGGGCGATGACACCGAAGGGATAGGCCCGGTGCCGGTTCGCGTAGCCCTGGCGGACCATGAGCCGGTCCACGTCCTCGTAGATCTCCCGCAGCGTGCGGCGCTCGCGCACCTCGCGCAGGATCAGCTCACGGTGGTCCTTGAGGTCGGCGAGCAGCTTGTCGTGGACCGGGTTGAGGCCGAGGCAGCCGGAGTAGCCGATGTCCGCCGTGTAGCCCTTGTGGACCGGGGCCATGTCCAGGATGAACGGCATCCCGGCCTCCAGCCTCCGGTTCGTGGGGAAGAACTGGAGCGGGATCTTGAAGTCGACGAAGGCCGTGCGGTCGCCGAACCAGGCGAAGGGCCGGTGGAACCAGTCCCGCACCCCGCGCTCGTACAGCCACTCGCGCTGCATCCGCGCCGCCTCGCGCTCCGTCACGCCCGGCTTGAGCTGGGCCGCGACGGCCTCCGCGCACGCGTACGAGAGCCGCTGCACCTCTCTGAAGCCGCGCAGCTCCTCGGTGAGTTCCCGGGTCGCCGCCGTGCCTGCCGCCGTACCCGCCGCCGCGCCCGCCGCCGTACCTGCCGATGCCATGCCACCCCGCCCGTCCGTGTGTGAGCGCGCGTGAGCGTCCGGTAGCCCTACGCGTCCGTAACTTGACATCGATGAATGTGACAATGCCTGGCGGCTGCGTCAAGGGGTGTGCACGGGCCTGTGGAAAACGAGACCTTGGTCGCGGCTCCCCTACGGGCTTGTACGTCTGGAGTCGGAGAGGGATCGAGCCGTTGGGCTGACGACTGGCCGTGACGCACACCACTACCTTCGAAGCGTGACTGTGATCGCCACCGAAAGCCTCAGCAAGCGGTTCCCCCGGGTGACCGCTCTCGACCGGCTCTCCCTGGACATCGGGCCCGGTGTGACCGGACTGGTGGGTGCCAACGGAGCCGGCAAGTCCACGATGATCAAGATCCTGCTCGGTCTGTCCCCGGCCACGGAGGGCCGCGCCGAGGTCCTCGGACTCGACGTCGCCACCGCCGGCGACCGGATCCGCGAGCGCGTCGGCTACATGCCGGAGCACGACTGCCTGCCGCCCGACGTCTCGGCCACCGAGTTCGTCGTCCACATGGCGCGCATGTCCGGCCTGCCGCCGACCGCCGCCCGCGAGCGGACCGCCGACACCCTGCGCCACGTCGGTCTGTACGAGGAGCGCTACCGCCCCATGGGCGGCTACTCGACCGGCATGAAGCAGCGCGTGAAACTGGCCCAGGCCCTCGTCCACGACCCGCAGCTGGTGCTGCTCGACGAGCCGACGAACGGCCTCGACCCGGTCGGCCGCGACGACATGCTCGGCCTGATCCGCCGCGTGTGGACGGACTTCGGCATCTCGGTCCTGGTCACCTCGCACCTGCTCGGCGAGCTGGAGCGCACCTGCGACCACGTCGTCGTCATCGACGGCGGCAAGCTGCTCCGCTCCAGCTCCACCCGCGACTTCACCCGCAGCACGACCACCCTCGCCGTCGAGGTCACCGACACCGACGAGCACCCGGACGGCACGGAGGCGCTGCGTGCGGCCCTCACCGCCGCCGGTGTCACGCTCCACGCGGGCGTGGAGGACGGGCTGCCGGGCGCCGGTCACATCCTGCTCCTCGACGCCCCGGGCGAGGAGATCCACGACCTCGTCCGCGACACCGTCGCCGGCCTCGGCCTCGGCCTGGTCCGCATGGAGCAGCGCCGCCACCACATCGCCGAGGTCTTCAAGGCCAAGGACCAGCAGCAGGAGGAGGAGGTGCCGGCGCGATGAGCACCCACGCCACCGAGAACTCGGCGAACAACTCGGCGAACAACTCGGCGAACGGCTCTGCGGACACCCGTATCCACAACATCGGATACCGCAGTTACGACGGACCGCGCCTCGGCCGCGCCGCCGCCCGCCGGGCGCTGTTCTCGCAGTCGCTGCGCGGCGCGTACGGCCTCGGCCGCAGCGCCAAGTCCAAGGTGCTGCCGATGCTGCTGTTCGCCGTGATGTGCGTGCCCGCCCTGGTCATCGTGGCCGTCGCGGTCTTCACCAAGGCCCCGAAGCTGGTGATGGAGTACACGCAGTACGCGATCTTCCTCCAGATGGTGATCGCCATCTTCGTGGCCGCCCAGGCCCCGCAGTCCGTCTCCCGCGACCTGCGCTTCCGCACCGTGCCGCTGTACTTCGCCCGCCCGATCGAGCGCGTGGACTACGTCCTCGCCAAGTTCGCCGCGATGAGCTCGGCGCTCTTCATCCTGACCGCCTCCCCCCTGCTGATCCTCTGGATCGGATCGCTGCTCGCCAAGATGGACTTCGCCGACCAGACCGAGATGTTCGGCCAGGGCCTGGTGTCCGTGGCCCTGCTGTCCCTCCTCTTCGGCGGCATCGGGCTCGTCATGGCGGCCCTCACCCCGCGCCGCGGCTTCGGCGTCGCCGCCGTCATCGCCACGCTGGTGATCTCGTACGGAGCGGTCTCCACCCTCCAGGGCATCGCCTACAGCACCGACCACGTGGGCGCTGTCAAGTGGATCGGCCTGTTCTCCCCGCTCACCCTCATCGGCGGGGTGCAGGACGCCTTCCTCGGCGCGCCCACCGCCGCACCCGGCGGGGAGGCCGCGGCGCCCGGCACCGGGGTCGGCGTGATCTACCTGCTGGTCGTCCTCGCGCTCATCGCCGGTTCGTACGGTGTGCTGATGCGCCGCTACCGAAAGGTCGGGCTGTGACATGACGGTCCTGAACATCGACCACGCCTCGCGCTGGTTCGGCAACGTGGTGGCCGTCAACGACGTCACCATGACCATCGGCCCGGGCGTCACCGGACTGCTCGGTCCCAACGGCGCCGGCAAGTCCACCCTCATCAACATGATGGGCGGCTTCCTCGCCCCTTCCACCGGCACCGTCACCCTCGACGGGGAGACGATCTGGCGCAACGAGTCGGTCTACAAGGCGATCGGCGTCGTGCCCGAGCGGGAGGCGATGTACGACTTCCTCACCGGCCGCGAATTCGTCGTCGCCAACGCCGAGTTGCAGGGCCTCGGCGACGCGGAGGCCCAGAAGGCCCTCGCCACGGTGGAGATGGAGTACGCGCAGGACCGCAAGATCGCCACGTACAGCAAGGGCATGCGGCAGCGCGTGAAGATGGCCTCGGCCCTCGTCCACGAGCCGTCGGTGCTGCTGCTCGACGAGCCGTTCAACGGCATGGACCCGCGCCAGCGCATGCAGTTGATGGACCTGCTGCGCCGGATGGGCGCCGACGGCCGCACGGTGCTGTTCTCCTCGCACATCCTGGAGGAGGTCGAGCAGCTCGCCTCGCACATCGAGGTGATCGTGGCCGGACGGCACGCCGCCTCCGGCGACTTCCGGCGCATCCGCCGGCTGATGACCGACCGGCCGCACCGCTATCTCGTCCGCTCCAGCGACGACCGGGCGCTCGCGGCGGCGCTCATCGCCGACCCGTCGACGGCCGGCATCGAGGTCGACCTCACGGAGGGGGCCCTGCGCGTCCAGGCCGTGGACTTCGGCCGGTTCACCGCGCTGCTCCCGAAGGTCGCCAAGGAGCAGGGCATCAGGCTGCACACGGTCTCGCCCTCGGACGAGTCCCTCGAATCCGTCTTCTCGTACCTCGTCACGGCCTGAAAGGAGCCCGACCGATGTATCACCCCACCGTCGCCCGGCTCACCTACCGGGCCCTCCTCGGCCGCCGGCGTGCGCTGATCCTCTTCGCGCTGCCCGCCCTGCTGATCGTGATCGCCGCGGCGGTCCGGATGTTCAACGGCGCCGACGACCAGGTCGCCGCCAACTTCCTCGGCGGCTTCGGGCTCGCCACCATGGTGCCGCTGATCGGCGTGATCGCCGGCACCGGAGCGATCGGACCGGAGATCGACGACGGCTCGATCGTCTATCTGCTCGCCAAGCCGGTGAAGCGGTCGACGATCATCGTCACCAAGCTGACCGTGGCCGTCGCCGTCACCATGGTTTTCTCCGCCGTGCCGACCCTGATCGCCGGCTTCGTCCTCAACGGCAACGGCCAGCAGGTGGCGGTCGCCTACACCGTGGCGGCCCTGGTGGCCTCCATCGCCTACAGCGCGCTGTTCCTGCTGCTGGGCACGGTCAGCCGGCACGCCGTCGTCATCGGCCTGGTCTACGCCCTGGTCTGGGAGGCGCTGTTCGGCTCCCTGATCTCCGGTGCCAAGACCCTGAGCGTCCAGCAGTGGGCGCTCGCGCTCGCCGAGAAGGTCACCGGCGACGCCCTGATCACCTCCGAGGTGGCGCTGCCGACGGCGATGGTGCTCCTCGTCGCGGTGACGGTCGGCGCGACCTGGTTCGCGGCAGCCAAGCTGCGGACGATGACGCTGGCGGGCGAGGAGTAGACCGGCCCGACCCGGACGCGCGGTTCGGAGGCGTACGGGCCCGCCGGCCGGGGCCGTACGGCCTCGCCGGCCCGGAGGCGTACGGGCCCGCCGGCCCGGAGCGATACGCCCTCGCCGGCCCGGAGCTGTACGGGAGGACGGACGCGGTCCGTCTAGACCGTACGGTTCCGGGCCGCGAGCAGTCCCACCGCGAGCGCCGTCGCGCAGACGCCGAGCACCACGGCCAGCGGCAGCGTCCAGGAGCCGCTCGCCTGGTGCAGGGCGCCCGCGGCCAATGGGCCGGCGGCGGCCAGGAGATAGCCGACGGTCTGGGCCATGCCGGAGAGCCGGGCGGCCGTCGCCGCGTCGCCCGTGCGCAGCACGATCAGGGTGAGCGCGAGGCCCACCGCACCGCCCTGCCCGACGCCGAGCAGCGCCGACCAGAGCCAGGCGCCCGCGACCGGGGCCGCCATGAGGCCCGCGTAACCGGCCGCCACCAGCGACGTGACCAGCACGATCAGCGGGCGCTGGCCGCGCATCCGGCCCGCGAGCAGCGGCACGACGAAGGCGCCCGCCACCTGCATCAGGTTGTTGAAGGCGAAGACGACACCGGCGGTGGAGCGGCTCATCCCGTGGTCCGTGAAGATCGTCGGCATCCAGGCGATCAGCACGTACGTCCACAGCGACTGAAGGCCCATGAAGAGCGTGACCTGCCAGGCCAGCGCCGACCGCCACACGCTCACCGGCCGCGCGGCCACGGAAGCGGCCGGAACGGGAACGGCCCGCACCCCGTGCCCCGTACGCCCCCGGGCGATCAGCAGCTGCGGCAGCCAGGCGAGCGCCGCCACGACCGCGAGCAGCGACCAGACGCCCAGCGACGCCTGCCAGCCGCCGAGAGCCCGCTCCAGCGGCACCGAGGAGGCGGCGACGAGGGTGGCGCCCGCGATCATGGCGCCCGTGTAGACGGAGGTCATGGACGCGGCCCGGTCCGGGAAGTCACGCTTGATCAGGCCCGGCATCAGGACGTTGAGCAGGGCGATCGCCGTGCCGACCAGGACACCGCCCGCGTAGAGCGCGGCCGCCGTCGGCAGGATCCGCACCAGGATGCCCGCGCCGAGCAGCAGGAGGGCAGCGAGGAGGACCCGCTCGGCGCCGAAGCGCCGGCCGAGCCAGGGCGCCACCAGCGCGCCGAGGCCCAGGAAGAGCACCGGCACCGAGGTCACCAGGGAACTGGCCGCCGCCGACAGGCCGTACGTCTCCGCCATCTCGCTCACCAGCGGCGACACGCTCGCGAGGGCGGCCCGCATGTTGAGCGAGGCCAGCACGATGCCGACGAGGAGCAGCGCCGGGTGCGCGAGCAGCGCCCGCCGGGCACCCGCACCGACGGCGCCGGCGGAAACGGCCGCACTGCCCGCACCGCCTGCACCGCCCGCACCGGCGACACCAGCAGCACCAGCGGCACCGGCCGCACCGCCCGCGCCCCCGGAAACGCCCGCACCGCCCGCACCCCCCGCACCGTTCGCGGAGGATCGGGTCCCCGCCTCCGCCTCGGCGTGAAACGTCGTCGAGGAACCGGCCGTCACCGGGCACCACCCTCCGCCGGGTCCGCCAGGGCGGCGTCCAGTGCGGCGTGCGTCTCCATCGGGACCCGCAGCAGCTCCCGCGCCCCGGCTTCCGCCGCCTCCGCGTCGCCGTTCTCGATGGCCACGACGACGGCCTCGTGCAGGTCGATGTCGACCCCCGGCATCGCCGCGTCGCACAGCGCCTCGACCAGCACCTCGTGCACCTGGGTGGAGAAGAAGCGGTAGACCTCGCGGAAGGCGGCGTTGTGGGTGGCCTCGACGACCGCCAGGTGGAAGGCGAGGTCGGCGTCCGCGTCCCGGTCGCCCTCCTCGCGCAGCGTGGTCAGGGCCGCGCGCAGCCGCAGCAGGTCGTGGGTGTCGCGCCGCACGGCCGCGAGCCGCGCCGCCTCCGCCTCCAGGGCGGCGCGCAGCTCCAGGACGTCGCGGGCGCCCGCGTGCCGCACGGCGCCGAGGACGGCGGCCGGGTCGGCGGTGGACCTGACGAAGGTGCCGTTGCCCTGACGGGACTCCAGGAGACCGGCGTGGACGAGGACCCGGACGGCCTCGCGGACCGTGTTGCGGCCGACGCCGAGGAGCGCCGCCAGCTCGTGCTCGGTGGGAATCCGGTCCCCGACCGCCCACTCGCCGGCCGCGAGCTGCGCCCGCAACTGCTCGACCACGGAGTCCACCAGCGAGGTCCGTCCCGCCGCCTTCAGCGCCATCGTCGCTCCTGCCTTCGAGGCCATTCATCCGGTTGCCCAGTCATCCTACAAGTGACGTCGCTCGCCTCCCCGGCCGGCCCACAGCTACCGGACTACTGTGGGCTCGTACGTGTGCCGAACACCCTCACCACCCTCGGGAGTCAGTCATGTCAGACCGCTTCGACGTCGTCGTACTCGGAGCTGGCCCCGGCGGCTACGTCGCCGCCATCCGCGCCGCCCAGCTGGGCAAGCGGGTCGCGGTCGTCGAGGAGAAGTACTGGGGCGGTGTCTGCCTGAACGTCGGCTGCATCCCCACCAAGGCGCTGCTGCGCAACGCCGAACTCGCCCACATCTTCAACCACGAGGCCAAGACCTTCGGCATCAAGGTCGACGGCACGGTCTCCTTCGACTACGGCGAGGCGTTCCGCCGCAGCCGCACGGTCGCGGACGGCCGCGTCAAGGGCGTCCACTTCCTGATGAAGAAGAACGGGATCACCGAGTTCGACGGCCGGGGCACCTTCCTCGACGCGAACACCCTCCAGGTGGCGAAGGCCGACGGCACCACGCAGACGATCACCTTCGACAACTGCATCATCGCCACCGGCGCCACCGCGCGTCTGCTGCCCGGCACCGCCCTCAGCGACCGCGTCGTGTCGTACGAGGAGCAGATCCTCGCCGAGGACGCCCCGCAGTCGATCATCATCGCCGGCGCCGGCGCGATCGGCATCGAGTTCGCGTACGTCCTGAACAACTACGGCACCAAGGTCACCATCGTCGAGTTCCTCGACCGGATGGCCCCGCTGGAGGACGAGGAGGTGTCCAAGGAGCTCGCGAAGCAGTACCGCAAGCTCGGCATCGACGTCCTCACCTCGACCCGCGTCGACGCCATCGACGAGTCCGGCCCGCAGGTCCGCGTCACCGTCACCGGCAAGGACGGCTCGCAGAAGGTCCTGGAGGCCGACAAGGTCCTGCAGGCCATCGGCTTCGCGCCGAACGTCTCCGGCTACGGCCTGGAGAACACCGGTGTCGCCCTCACCGAGCGCGGCGCCATCGACGTCGACGGCCGCTGCCGCACCTCCGTGCCGCACATCTACGCCATCGGTGACGTGACCGCGAAGCTGATGCTCGCGCACACCGCCGAGGCCATGGGCGTCATCGCCGCCGAGACCATCGCGGACGCCGAGACGATGGAGCTCGACTACCCGATGATCCCGCGCGCCACCTACTGCCAGCCGCAGATCGCGAGCTTCGGCTACACCGAGGCCCAGGCGCGCGAGAAGGGCTACGACGTCAAGGTCGCCAAGTTCCCGTTCATGGCGAACGGCAAGGCGCACGGCCTCGGCGACTCGACCGGCTTCGTGAAGATCGTCGCCGACGCCAAGTACGGCGAGATCATCGGCGCCCACCTGATCGGCCCGGACGTCACCGAGCTGCTGCCCGAGCTGACCCTGGCGCAGCAGTGGGACCTCACGGTCCACGAGGTCGCGCGCAACGTGCACGCGCACCCGACCCTGGGCGAGGCCGTGAAGGAAGCGATCCACGGCATCGCCGGTCACATGATCAATTTCTGAGGTTTCCCGAGGGTTTCTCTCGGACGGCGAAGGTTTCGCTCATAAATCACCCAGCTCGGGGTGATAGGCACTGATATGTGCCGAGCAAAACCTCAAGCCGATTCCCGGTGCCACCGGGTGGCGAACCATCCCGGCCGATCAGGTCGTGGGTGCGTTCGTCACCCGGTACGCACCTCTGGCTGGCCGTCATCGCCATCACCAGCCTGGTCATCGCGCTTTCCCCGGACCGGCTCGAGCGCTATCTGCTGCACCGCAACAGCAGCAATCTCTTCGAGCTCTCCCACCATCCGTCGCGCGCGCTGCTCAGCAGCGCCTTCTGGATCGAGAACCCGGAGAGCCTGCTCCTCTACGCCGTCCTCTTCGAGGTCCTGCACGCGCCCGTCGAGCGCTGGCTCGGCACCGTGAAATGGCTGGTCGTCGTCGCCACCGCGCACGTCGCGGCCACCCTCATCAGCCAGGAGGTGGTCCTCCTCGCCATCCGGGACCAGCACGTGCCGCGCAGCATGGCGCACGTCGTCGACATCGGGGTGAGTTACGGGCTCGCGGCCTCGGCCGGCATCCTCACCTACCGGCTGCCGCGCCCCTGGCGCTGGTTCTACCTGGCCGGGGCGGTGGCCTTCTTCGCCGTGCCGCTGGTCACCAACCGCACGTACACGGACCTCGGGCACGCGATCTCGCTCGTCATCGGCCTGGCCTTCTGGCCGCTCGCGCGGTCCGCGGGGCCGGGACCGGGGCCAGGATCGGGGCCGGGGCCGGGATCGGGGCCAGGGGCAGGGCGCGGACCCCGGCCCGGACCCGGGCCGGGGCGAAAACCGCTGGTCGGCGGCGGAGGGCCCGGCGCACACTAGGGGTACGGAAACGGGGCGGCCGCTTCGAGCGCGCGGAGGCGAACCGCGCGGGCCGCCCCGCTTCTCGTACTCCCTGGTCCTATGCGCCGAGCAGACGCTCCAGGACGACGGCGATGCCGTCCTCCTCGTTCGAGCCGGTCACCTCGTCGGCGACCGCCTTCAGCTCCACGTGCGCGTTGGCCATCGCCACGCCCCGGGCCGCCCAGCCGAACATCGGGATGTCGTTGGGCATGTCGCCGAAGGCGATGGTCTCCGCGGCCTTCACGCCGAGCCGGCGCGCGGCGATCGAGAGGCCGGTGGCCTTGGTGAGGCCGAGCGGGACGATCTCCACGATGCCCGGGCCGGCCAGGACGACGTCGACGAGCCCGCCGACGGTCTCCCGGGCGATCAGGGTCAGCTCGTCGTCGGTCAGCGTCGGGTGCTGGATGTAGAGCTTGGTCAGCGGCGCCGCCCACAGCTCGGCCGGGTCCTCGTACGGGACGTACGGCAGCGGCCCTTCCTGGCTCCGGTAGCCGGGGCCGATCAGGACCTCGCCCTCCAGGCCGTCGCGGCTGGCGGCCAGGGCCAGCGGCCCGACCTCCGCCTCGATCTTGGAGAGGGCGAGGCCGGCGAGCTGCCGGTCGAGCGTGAGCGAGGTCAGCAGCCGGTGCTCACCGGCGTGGTAGACCTGCGCGCCCTGCCCGCACACCGCGATCCCCTCGTAGCCGAGGTCGTCGAGGATGTGCCGGGTCCAGGGCACCCCCCGCCCGGTCACGATGATGTGCGCCGCTCCGGCCTCGCTCGCCGCGACGAGCGCCGCGCGCGTCCGCTCGGAGACGGACTCGTCGGCCCGCAGCAGCGTGCCGTCGAGGTCCGTCGCGACCAGGCGGTAGGGGAACGTGCTCACCGGGAACGTGCTCACTTGGAGACCGGCTCCAGGACCTCGCGGCCGCCGAGGTAGGGGCGCAGCACCTCGGGCACCCGCACCGAGCCGTCGGCCAGCTGGTGGTTCTCCAGGATCGCCACGATGGTGCGCGGGACGGCGCACAGCGTGCCGTTCAGCGTGGCCAGCGGCTGCACGGTCTTCTTGCCGTCCTTCTCCTCGCGCATGCGCACGGAGAGGCGGCGGGCCTGGAAGCCGTCGCAGTTGGAGGCCGAGGTCAGCTCGCGGTACTTGCCCTGGGTCGGGATCCACGCCTCGCAGTCGAACTTGCGCGAGGCCGAGGCGCCGAGGTCGCCGGTGGCGACGTCGATGACCTGGAAGGGCAGCTCCAGGGAGTTGAGCCACTGCTTCTCCCACTCCAGGAGCCGCTTGTGCTCGGCCTCGGCGTCCTCCGGAGCGACGTACGAGAACATCTCGACCTTGTCGAACTGGTGGACGCGGAAGATGCCGCGGGTGTCCTTGCCGTACGTGCCGGCCTCGCGGCGGAAGCACGGCGAGAAGCCGGCGTAGCGCAGCGGCAGCTTGTCGGCCTCGATGATCTCGTCCATGTGGTACGCGGCGAGCGGCACCTCGGACGTGCCGACCAGGTAGAAGTCGTCCTTCTCCAGGTGGTACACGTTCTCGGCGGCCTGGCCGAGGAAGCCGGTGCCCTCCATGGCGCGCGGGCGGACCAGCGCCGGGGTGAGCATGGGGATGAAGCCGGCCTCGGTGGCCTGCGCGATCGCCGCGTTGACCAGGGCGAGCTCCAGGAGCGCGCCGACGCCGGTCAGGTAGTAGAAGCGCGAGCCGGAGACCTTGGCGCCGCGCTCGACGTCGATGGCGCCGAGGGCCTCGCCGAGCTCCAGGTGGTCCTTGGGCTCGAAGCCCTCGGCGGCGAAGTCGCGGATGGTGCCGTGCGTCTCCAGGACGACGAAGTCCTCCTCGCCGCCGACCGGCACGTCCTGGTGGACGATGTTGCCGAGCTGGAGCAGCAGCGCGCGGGCCGTCTCGTCGGCCTCGTTCTGCTCGGCCTCGGCGGCCTTGACGTCGGACTTGAGCTGCTCGGCCTTCTGCAGCAGCTCGGCGCGCTCCTCGGGGGAGGCCTTGGGGATCAGCTTGCCGAGCGACTTCTGCTCGGAGCGGAGTTCGTCGAAGCGGACGCCGGACGACCTGCGCCGCTCATCGGCGGAGAGCAGGGCGTCGACGAGGCCGACGTCCTCTCCACGGGCGCGCTGGGAGGCGCGAACACGGTCGGGGTCCTCACGGAGCAGGCGAAGGTCAATCACCCCACCAGGCTACCGGTGCGGCAGGTACGGCCCTACTCGATATGGGTTTGCGTGGCGCTTTGCCCGAATTGCTTCGCTTTCCAGCGAATTCCTCATTCGGAGTTCTGCACAGCGAGAGTGAGTTATCCACAGGGTGTGCGAAAGATCTGTGGACGAGCGCCGCCCGTCGATCTCCACGGCAATTTCCCACTCCTTCGAGTGAGAATACCTCGCTCCAAAGTGTGGGGCCCCGGACCTGGGATGACGGTGATTTGTCGACCTGTCCCAACCGTCATGTCGACTTGTCCCCAGCCTGCGGGGCGAGCCTGTGGATAACTCAGGCCCGGCCGTCCTGGGCCCGGGCCAGCCAGTCCGACGCCGCCGTGAACTCGGTGTCCGTCGTCCCGCGCCGCAGCGGTCGTACGTCCTCGGGCGCGACGCCCGCGCGCGGGTACGAGCCCAGGAAGCGCACCTGCGGGCAGATCCGCTTCAGGCCCATCAGCGCCTCGCCGACCCGCCGGTCCGAGATGTGGCCCTCGGCGTCGACGGCGAAGCAGTAGTTGCCGATGCCCGCGCCCGTCGGGCGCGACTGGATCAGCATCAGGTTGACCCCGCGGACCGCGAACTCCTGGAGGAGTTCGAGCAGGGCGCCCGGGTGGTCGTCGCCGAGCCACAGCACGACCGAGGTCTTGTCCGCCCCGGTGGGCGCCGCCGGCCGCGCCGGGCGGCCCACGAGCACGAACCGCGTCTCCGCGTTCTCGGCGTCGTGGATCTCGGTCACCAGCGGCTCGAGACCGTACGTCGCCGCCGCGAACTCACCCGCGAAGGCCGCGTCGAAGCGGCCCTCCTGCACGAGCCGGGCCCCGTCTGCGTTGGAGGCGGCCGACTCCCACACCGCCTCCGGCAGATGCGACCGCAGCCAGTTCCGCACCTGCGGCTGGGCGACCGGATGGCCGGTGACCGTCTTGATCTCCGACAGCTTCGTCCCCGGCCGTACGAGCAGGGCGAAGGCGATCGGCAGGACCACCTCGCGGTAGATCATCAGCGGCTCGCCCGAGGCCAGCTCGTCGAGCGTGGCGGTCACGCCGCCCTCGACCGAGTTCTCGATGGGCACGAGCGCCGCCGCCGCCTCACCGTTGCGCACGGCGTCGAGCGCGGCCGGGACCGAGACCATCGGGACGAGCTCCCGCGTCGCGGCCTCGGGCAGCGTACGCAGCGCGGCCTCCGTGAAAGTGCCTTCGGGACCGAGATACGTATACCGGGTGGCGGACATACGGTCACCCTAATGGAGCCGGTCCGCCGGGGCGGTGGCGTTCTGCGCCTTGAGAACCCGGCTACGCCGGGAGTGACCCGGCGTACGCCGCAACAGGGCCGGCTACGCCTCCAGAAGCCGCTGGCCCACGTACTCGCCCTCGGCCGGCCCGCCCGGCACCGCGAACAGACCGCTCGACTCGTGCCGCACGAACGGGGACAGCGCGTCGCCCCGGTCGAGCTTGCGCTGCACGGGCACGAAGCCGCGCAGCGGGTCGGCCTGCCAGCACACGAAGAGCAGACCGGCGTCCGGCGTGCCGTCGGGCGCGATCCCGTCGTGGAAGGAGAACGGCCGGCGCAGCATCGCCGCTCCGCCGTTCTGTTCGGGGGCGGAGATCCGGGCGTGGGCGTTGTCCGGGATGACGGCCTTGCCGTCCGGGCCGAGCTTGTTCAGGTCGAGCTTGGTCGTCTCGGTCCCGCCGCTCAGCGGTGCGCCGTCCGCCTTCCGCCGGCCGATGACCTTCTCCTGCTTGTCGAGCGGGAGCTTCTCCCAGTCGTCGAGCAGCATCCGGATCCGCCGCACGACCGCGTACGAGCCGCCCGCCATCCAGTCGGACGAGGAGGACCCGGGCACGAAGATCCGGCGGTCGAAGTCGGGCTCGGACGGCTTCGGGTTGTTCGTGCCGTCGACCTGGCCCATCAGGTTGCGGGCCGTCATCGGCCTGGCCGTGGCCCCGGCGGACCGGTTGAAGCCGTTCATCTGCCAGCGCACCCGGGCCGCGCCCGCCGCGTCCTTCTGGACCGCGCGCAGCGCGTGGAAGGCGACCAGGGCGTCGTCCGCGCCGATCTGCACCCACAGATCGCCCTCCGAACGCTTCGGGTCGAGCGCGTCGGACGAGAAGGCGGGCAGCGGATCCAGCTGCGCCGGGCGGCGCGCGGCGAGCCCGGTGCGATCGAAGAAGGTGCGGCCGAAGCCGAAGGTCACCGTCAGGGAGGACGGCCCCGCGTCGAGCGCGATCCCGGTGTCGTCGGTCGCGGTCCCGCCCGCCATCAGCGCCTTGGCCGTGGCCGACCAGCGGCGCAGCAGCGCGGCGGCCTCCTTGCGGCCGGCGCCGGGGGCGAGGTCGAAGGCGATCAGATGGCCGCGGGCCTGAAGCGGAGTGGTGATCCCCGCTTGATGTTTCCCGTGAAACATCACCTCGGTCGCGCCGACGGAGGCGAGCGCCTGCGGGCCCGCGGCGCCGTCGGCGGAGCCGTCTTCGGACACTGCCGCGGTGATCCCGGCACCGCCGGCCGCGCCGATCACGAGCCCGGCGGCGCCTGCCGCGCCCACGGTGCCGAGCACCCGCCGCCGGGAGATCTCAAGATTGTTGTCGCTCACGGGGTTCAGCCGATCTTCACGTTCTTCTCGATGGTGGTCTGGTCGATGTCGGAGGTGCGGACCGTGACCTGCATCGTCCATTCGCCCGGCATCGGCAGCTGGACGCCGGCCGCACTCCAGTGTCCGGTCTGGACCCGGTCGGGCAGCACCGGCAGCGGGCCGATGTTCTTCTCCTTGAGGGTGAAGGCGACCTTCACCTCGGGGACGTCCAGGCCCCGCCCGTTCGGCCGCAGCACGTAGATGTGCAGCGCGTTGGCGCCCGTACGGCCCGGGTCGAGGGTGAGCTGCACGGTGCCCTTGCCGTCGACGCCGCCCGTGTCGAAGGGCAGCCGGACGTCGATCGGGCGGTTGGGGACGGCGGTGGACCCGGCCGCGGCCCGGCCGCGGCCCGTCTCCTCCTCCGTGCGGGCGGGCTCGGTGGCGGTCAGCACGGTCGTGACGGCGAGCAGCACGACGGCGACGGCGGCCTCGGTGAGCACCGAGCGGCGCAGCCCGGCCCGCTCGGGGTCCGCGTCCCGCGCCTTCTTCCGCCGGGCGGTGGCGACGGCGGCCCGCTGCCGCGCGAGCTGCGCGGCCCGCTCCTCGTCGACCTCGACGGCCTCGGGGCTCTGCGCATCCGAGGGCTCCTCGGTCCCCTCGGCCTCCTCCGCCCGCTCGGAAGCGGCCCCCTCCGCTCGCTCGGAAGCAGGCGTCTCCGCGAGCCGCCGCACCCAGCGCCGTGACACCCAGCCGATGGCCACGAGCACGGCGACCAGGCCGATCTTGACCAGGAGGAGCTGTCCGTACCGGGTGTCGGTGAGCGCAGACCAGGTGCCGACCTGCCGCCAGGACTGGTAGATCCCGGTGGCGGCGAGGACGACGACCGAGCCGAACGCCACCTTCGAGTAGCGCTCGACGGCCGACCGCTCGACCGACGGCGCCCGGTACAGCGCGACGAGCAGCGCGGTCAGACCGCCCAGCCAGGCGGCCACGGCCAGCAGGTGCAGGATGTCGACGGGCATCGCGACGCCCGGCTGCAGCCCGGTGGAGGCGTGCTCGGCGAGCGCCCAGGTCCCGGCGATGCCGGCGGCGACGACGACGCCGCCGAGCGCGAGCCCGAAGGTGAGGTCCCGGCGCCCCTCCTCGTCGCGCTCGTCGCCCTCGTTCCCGTGGTCCTGCTCCGCCACGTTCCTGGCGTACGCGCCGAACAGCACGGCCACGAACAGCGCCGCCGCGCCGAGCAGCAGCAGCCGGGAGGAGAGCGCCGCCCCGGTCTTCGTCTCCAGGACGGCCCGCAGCCCGCCCAGGTCGAAGACGTCGGCGAGCTTCCCGGTCCGGGTGTACGGGTGACGGAGCAGCAGCAGCGCGAGCGTGGAGCCGGTCAGCGTGAGCCAGCCGCCCACCACGAGCTTCTGCACCGGTCGTACGGCCGCACCGCGCGGCCAGCAGGCGAGCACGAACGCGCCGCCGCCGACGAGGACGACGAAGGCGGCGTACGAGAGGTAGCGCGCGATCCCGTACAGCGCGCCGACGGCCCCGCCGCCCACCGGAGTGTCCGGCAGGGCGACGGAGGTCTTCGACGGGGCGCCGATGGAGAAGGTGAAGGCGCCGGAGACGGGGTGGCTGTCGGCGGAGACCGTCTGCCAAGCCACGGTGTAGGTGCCGTCGGGCAGCCCGGGCAGCAGCTCGACCCCGTAGCGGACGGTCGAACCGCTGCACCGGTCGCGGATCTCGCCCGTGTCGGCCCGCTTCCCCGCCGGGTCGAGGACCCGGATGGAGTCGCCGCTCATGGCGACCTGTTCGGAGAAGGTGAGGTCGACCTCCTTGGGGGCGGTGGCGACGACCGCCCCGTCCTGCGGGTCGCTGCCGGTCAGCGCCGCGTGCGCGGACGCGGGGCCGGCCGTGGCGAGCAGGGCGCCGAGGAGCGCGGCGGCGACGAGCAGCAGCCGGGCGACGACGGCCGGCGTCGGCCCGAGGCGCGGGGCGGTGGTTGTCACGGTTTCTGGCACTCCCTCAGAGCGGTCAGTGCTGCTTCGGGTTGTGGTTGGGCGCCTCGACGGGAAGCTCGACCTTGATGGGGGCGGACTTCTCGAAGTGGAGCTCGATGCCGACCTTCTCGCCCTGCTTGGGCTGCTTCTTAAGCTCCATGAACATGATGTGGCTGCCACCGCGTTCGAGCTTGAGCTCGCCGTTCGCCGGGATGTCGAAGGACTTCACCTCCTGCATCTTCTGGTTCTTGGACTCGTGGATCGTGATGTCGTCCGAGAGCGAGCTGGTGACGGAGGTGAGCTTGTCGGCCGTGTTCCCGTCGTTGGTGATGGTGAGGAAGCCGCCGGCCATGTCCATCACCGGCTGCGGCATGAACGCGCCGCTCACCTTCAGTTCGGGGCCGCTCTTGGCGTCCGAGGACGAGGACGAGCAACCGGTCAGCGCGAGCGCGGCGGCGAGCGCCACGGCCGAGACGGAGGCGGACAGGGTGGTGGTGCGGCGGGTCACGGGTTCTCCCCCTTGATGAGCTTCGGCAGGTCGGCGGCGTACTGGTCGGCGGTGGTGCTCTCGCCGTACAGGACGTAGCCCTGGTCGGTCGTCGGCGAGAACGCGATCACCTGCGCTCCGTGCATGGAGACGACCGTGCCGTCCTTCTCCTTCGTCGGCGGGTCGATGCCGATGCCGATCGAGCGCGCCCCGGCCTGGATGGCCGAGAAGTCGCCGGTCAGACCGGTGAACGACGGGTCGCCGGCGGCGGGCAGCCACTTGCCGAGCTCGGCGGCGGTGTCCCGCTCCGGGTCGGTGGTGACGAAGACGACCTGGAGCTTGTCCTGGTCGGCCTTGGGGAGCTGCTTGCGCGCGATGGCGATGTTGCTCATCGTCAGCGGGCACACGTCGGGGCAGTGGGTGTAGCCGAAGTAGATGAGCGTCGGCTTGCCCTTGGTGCGCTCGCGGAGGTCGTACTTCTGGCCCTTGGTGTCGGTGAGGACCAGGTCGGGCTTGGTGAACGGCCGGTCGAGGACGGTGGCGGCCTTGGTGTTGTCGGTGCCGCCGGAGACGTCGGCGACCGGCGCGTTGGCGGCGCCGGACGCCTTCTCGTCACCGCCGCCGTTGAGGCCGACAGCGGCGGTGATGCCGATCGCCGCGACGATCGCCACGGTGGCGGCGATCAGCGGCGCACGGCGGCCGGGGCGGTCGCCGTCGGTCTTGGTGTCAGACATGGCTGGTGTGTCTTTCGGGAGAGGGGATGTGCGCGGGGCCGTGTGTCAGGCCGAGCGACGGCGCCCGGCCAGGACGCCGAAGGCGACTCCGGCGACTCCGATGGCGATGCCGACGACGCCGAGCACCCGGGCCGCGTTGTCGGTCGAGGAGGCGGCGGCCTCCTTGTGCTCGCCGGCCTTGTCGCCGTGCTCGTCGCCCTTGTCGTCGGCGCCCTTGGCGGCACCGCCGTGGTGGTCGTCGTCGCCTTCGCCGGTCGCGGCGGACAGCTTCAGGACCGGCGCCGGGTTCTCGGGCTCGGCGGCGCCGTCCTTGGGCTCCTCGATCCAGCGCGCGACCTTGTTGTCGTCGTAGGTCTGCACGGCCTTCAGGACGATCCGGTCGGTGTCCTCGGGCAGCTGGCCGAGGGAGAGCGGGAACTGCTGGAACTGGCCGGGGCCGATCTTCGAGCCGTCCGCCGTCCAGGTCACCTTGGAGACGGCCTCGTTGATCTTGCTGCCCTCCATCTCCAGCGGCTTGGCGAGCTTCGCCTTGGCGACCTCGATCTTCCAGCCGGGGACCGGCTGCGGCATCACGGAGGCCAGCGGGTGGTCGGCCGGGAAGGAGAGCTCGACCTTGACCGTGGAGGCGGTGTCGCTCTCGTTCGGCACCTTCAGGTTGACGGTCGCGTAGCCGCCCTGCGTGGCCTGGCCCTGCGGCTGCACGCTCACGTGCGCGAAGGCGGTGCCGGAGAGCAGCAGGACGGAGGAGGCGGCGACACCGGCGGCGACGGCGGCACGGGAGACGAACGTACGGGGCGGGAACGCACGGGAAACGCTCATGGCAGAGACACTCCAGCTCATGGAAAGTGGGAACGGTCGGAAGACAGGCGTGCGCGGTCCGCGTGCGGACGCGGACGGCTGCGGACCCGCCCCCCGGAATTCCTCCGTTGCTGGAGCGGCCCGCCTCAGGCTGCGAGGACGCAGCGGGCGGCGGCCGGCGGGCCGCGCCTGATCACCGTGTGCTGAAGTGCCTCGGCCACCGGTGGCGGCGAGGAGTCGAAAGCGGTACGGGCGGGCCGGCGCGGCCCGGTGGCCGGGGCGCCCGGCAGGCCGGCGAGCAGGGCCCGTACGAGGAACAGCGCGGCGCGCAGCGAGCGTACGAGCGCGCACTCGGCGAACTCGGCGACGCCCTCCGTCGACAGCCGGACGAGCCGGCCGAGGGCCAGGTCGCCGCGGCGCAGCAGCCAGCCGGTGGCGAGCGCGGCGAGGAGGTGACCGAGCAGCATCGGGAGGCTGGGCACCAGTTCGGCGGGCGCGACGGGAACGACCGGGGAAGGCATCCCGCTCATGCCCGCCATGTGCGCGTGCGGCCCGGCCGCGGCCGGGGCGACCGGGGTGAGCCCGGCGTCGCTGACGATCCGGGCCGCGTCGGCGGGGCTCAGCGCGGACGCGCCGCGTCCGCAGACCAGCTTGGCGGCGAGGTTGACGAGCGCGTTGTCCGACTGCGGGCCCAGGGCCAGCGGTCGCTGCCCGAGGCCGAACAGGGCGTGCAGGCCGAGCTGTCCGACCGTGAGCGCGCCGACGACGAAGGACAGCGAACGCTCGCGTCCCGCGACGAGCACCGTGAAGCCGAAGACGCCGAGGAAGCCGGCGGCCAGCGACCACAGCGCGATCCCCGCGCAGGCGGCCAGCGCGTGGCCGAGCGCGGCCAGCACGACGCAGACCGCGGTGAACACCGCGGCCCTCAGCATGCGTGGCGCGAGCGCGGGGGCAGACATGGCGGGCCCATCATCGCACCAGGCCCACCCCGCCCATACGGCAGGTCCGGAAGGTCACCCTTGTGCGCCTTCGGACGGCATCCCGTCGGACTCCGACCGGCACGGAGCGGCGCGCATTACACCGGCGCACCGATTCCCGCATCCGCCGAACGGGCGCTGTTGCGGTGGGAGGGGGCTTATGGACCGCGCCGCACGGCAATACGTATCGGTATGTCGTGGCGCACAGGAGGCTGGAGCATGAGCATCTGGTGGTCCCTGCATCTGCGGCGCGAGGCCGCGAGCGTGCCACTCGCCCGCCGGCTGCTGCTCGGCACGATGGAGACGGCGGGCGTCGACCCGGACGTCTCCTACGACTTGTCGGTGGCCCTGACGGAGGCGTGCGCGAACGCCGTCGAGCACGGTGGCGCCTCCGGCGGCCGCTTCGGCCCGGCCTCGGCGGCGTATCGCGTCACCGCCTACCTGGACGGTGAGACCTGCCGCATCGAGGTGGCCGACTCCGGCCCCGGCTTCCCGGGGCCCGCACCCGTGCCGCCGGCCGACACGTACGCCGAACACGGCCGCGGGCTGCGGCTGATCGAGGAGCTCGCCGACCACGTGCACGTCGGCCGTACGGGTCGGGGCGGTGCGCTGGTCAGCTTCGACAAGCTCCTCAAGTGGCGCCCGGACGCGCCGCTCGCGCTGGCGTAGCCAGCGTCGCCGGCGTGGCGCTGCCGGGGCGGCCGGCGCCACAGACGGGAGGAGCCCCCACCGACGGTGTCGGCGGGGGCTCCTGACGCGAGGGGAGGTCAGCCCTGCAGGGCGGCCATCCACGCCTCGACCTCGTCGGAGCGGCGCGGCAGCCGGTCCGACAGGTTCCGGTTGCCCGAGTCCGTCACGAGGATGTCGTCCTCGATGCGGACGCCGATGCCCCGGTACTCCTCCGGCACGCTGATGTCGTCGGCCTGGAAGTAGAGACCCGGCTCGACGGTCAGGCACATGCCCGGCTCCAGGGTCGTGTCGACGTACGCCTCGGTGCGCGCGGCGGCGCAGTCGTGGACGTCCATGCCGAGCATGTGACCGGTGCCGTGCAGGGTCCAGCGGCGCTGCAGGCCGAGCTCCAGGACGCGGTCGACCGGGCCCTCGACGAGGCCCCACTCGACGAGCTTCTCGGCGAGCACGCGCTGGGCGGCGTCGTGGAAGTCGCGGTAGGCGGCGCCGGGCTTCACGGCGGCGATGCCGGCCTCCTGGGCCTCGTACACGGCGTCGTAGATCTTGCGCTGGACGTCCGTGAAGCGGCCGTTGACCGGCAGGGTGCGGGTGACGTCGGCGGTGTAGAGCTCGGTGGTCTCCACGCCGGCGTCGAGCAGCAGCAGGTCTCCGGAGCGGACCGGGCCGTCGTTGCGGACCCAGTGCAGGGTGCAGGCGTGCGGGCCGGCGGCGGCGATGGTGCCGTAGCCGACGTCGTTGCCCTCGACGCGGGCGCGCAGGAAGAAGGTGCCCTCGATGTAGCGCTCGCTGGTCGCCTGGGCCTTGTCGAGGACCTTGACGACGTCCTCGAAGCCGCGCGCGGTCGAGGCGCACGCCTTCTCCAGCTCGGCGATCTCGAAGGCGTCCTTCACGAGGCGGGCCTCGGAGAGGAAGATCCGCAGCTCCTCGTCGCGCTCGGCGGTGACCTTGTCGGCGAGGGCGGCCTCGATGCCGGCGTCGTGGCCGCGGACGGCGCGGACCGGGCCGGTCGCCGCGGTCAGGGCCGCGGGCAGCTCGCGGACGTCCTTCGCGGGCAGGCCGAGCAGCTGCTCCGCCTCGGCGAGGGAGTGGCGGCGGCCGACCCACAGCTCGCCCTGGCCGTCGAGCCAGAACTCGCCGTTCTCGCGGTTCGAGCGCGGCAGCAGGTAGATCGTGGCGGTGTGGCCCTCGGCGGTGGGCTCCAGGACGAGCACGCCGTCGTGCGTCTGGTCGCCGGTGAGGTACGCGTACTCGGTGGAGGCGCGGAAGGAGTACTCGGTGTCGTTGGACCGGGTCTTCAGGTTGCCGGCCGGGATCACCAGGCGCTCGCCCGGGAAGCGGGCGGAGAGCGCGGCGCGGCGGGCGGCGGTGTGCGCGGCCTGGGCGATCGGGGCGAGGTCGTGCAGCTCGGTGTCGGCCCAGCCGGACTTCATGTTGTCGGCGAGCTCGTCGGAGACGTCCTGGTACAGACCGTTCTTCCGCTGCTTGATCGCCTGCTCTTCGGAACCTTCCGGGGTCTCCGGGGTCTCCGTCGTGAGCTCATCGGCCACGGTTCTGCCTCCTTTGGTACGACACTGAACCATCACCATCGTACGTTCGTGCGGAGGCGTCCCAGAGGCGGAAGGTCCGCTTCCGGTAAGTCGCCGGGTGGCACTTCTCACTCGAAGCGTGCCGCCAGCAGCACCACGTCCTCGCCGTCGCCCGCCGCCGTGTCCGGGCCGTCCGGGCCGTCCGGGAGCAGGGTCCGCAGGACGTGGTCGGCGACGGCGCCCGGGTCGGCCCGGTCCGCCCGCGGCACGCTCGCGGCGGCCGCGTGCAGCCGTGCGAAGGCCCGGTCCATGGGGTCGCCGGTGCGCCGCAGCAGCCCGTCGGTGTACAGCAGCACCGTTTCTCCGGGTGCGGGCGACAGCTCCACGCTGGGCGCCTCCCAGCAGGCCAGCATGCCGAGCGGCGCCGACAGCGAGGTCTCCACGTACTCGGTGCGGTGCTCGCCGACGACCAGCGGCGGGGCGTGCCCGGCGCCGGCCAGGACGATCCGGCGGACGGCCGGCTCGCAGTAGGCGAAGAGCGCGGTGGCCGACCGGGCGGGCTCGGTGAGGCGGAGCAGCAGTTCCAGGTCGGACAGGACGGCGACCGGGTCCTCGCCCTCCATCACGGCGTACGCGCGGAGCGAGGCGCGCAGCCTGCCCATGGCGGCCAGGGCGCTCGGCCCGCTGCCGGTGACGGACCCGACGGCGAGCCCGAGGGCGCCCTCGGGCAGCGGCAGCGCGTCGTACCAGTCGCCGCCGCCCCGCGGGCCGGTGCGGTGCCGGGCGGCGAGCTGCACGCCGGGGACCCGGGGGAGCCGGCTGGGCAGCAGTTCCTCGGCGACGGTGGCGACCCGCACGCGGGCGCGCTCGACCTCCAGGAGGCGGGCCAGGTGCTCGGTGGCGAAGCGCCCGTAGAGCCCGACGAGGTGGCGCTGGCGTTCGGCGGGCTCGGCGGGCTCGTCGTACAGCCAGACGACCGCGCCGAGCTTCCCGGCCTCCGCCGTGGCGAGCGGCAGGGCGTAGCTGGCGGCGTAGCCGAGGCGGGCGGCGACCTCGCGGAGCCGCGGGTCGAGGTCCTCCTCGGATCGCAGGTCCGGGACGGCGACGGGGCGGGGCAGCGAGCCCTCGGTCAGCGGGTCGAGGCCGTCGAGGATGCGGCCGTACGAGGTGACGCTGCGCGGCACGGTCTCGATGGCGCCGAGCTCGGCGTGGGCGAGGCCGAGGCCGACGGTGCTGGTGGGGCCGAGGCCGTCGGCCGGTTCGAGCACGGCCATCCCGCGGCGCGCCCCGACCAGGGCGGCGCCGGCGCGCAGCAGCTCGTGCAGCGCCTCGTCGAGCGTGGCGGTCCTGATCAGGGACTCGGTGAGTTCCTGGAGGAGGGTGAGGTCCGAGACCCAGCCGGCCAGGCGGTCCTGCAGCGGCGTCCCGGGGGGCATGGCGGAGACCGGGGCGGAGAGCGGCGCGCCGAGGGGTGCCGCAGTGTGCGGGGGAGAGGGAACGGTGGAATCGATTCCGGCCACTTTCGGCGCGCGGGGTGTAGTCATGGCAGACGGCTTTCCGACCTGCGCATTTCCTGCAATAGCATCGCAAACCCCCAAGTCATTCTGCGCCGCTATCCATCGATCCACATCTACACGCACATGTAGATCGATGTCCAGCATTGTCACCATGGGACTTCTGGTGTCCGTGGGGCGGTGCGAGAGGGTTGAAGACTAGGGGAAGTTGGCCGAAAATTACCCCCGGTGTGCACCATTTGCGGTCGACTGGCGTCGTTTGAAAGCGCGTCATTCTGAGCGTGACGGGTACGTAATCGGTGACGGGCAGGGGCAGTTGACGACGCCTCTGAATACGGACGCGGAACCCGGGCGTCCTCATCACCGCAGGCCGCACCCCTATCCCCGAGTGGCGGGGAACGTGTTCCGGCAGGACTGCCCACGGAGCTCGGGCGCAGCTCGTACGCACAGTGAAAAGACGTGCACACGGTGTGATGTGTGCGCGTGTGTGATGTGGATTCTGGCGTTCAACGGAAAGGACGAGCGCTCATGCGCGAGATCCCCGGAAGGCGACGCAGGCTCCGGTTCCGGCGCGGCAGGCGCGGTGCGGGCATGGAGGGCGTGGCGAAGACCGTCCCTGGTCAGCTCGACGCGGCGCTGCTGTACGCCACCGCCTGGGGCTGGCCGGTGCTGCCGGGCGTGGGGCTGCGGTCGGGCGGAGCGCGTACGACGGGGCAGGGCGCCGGACGGGGAGCCGGACCGGGAGCCGCTTCCCGCGCGGATGCCCGCACGGATGCCCGCACGGATGCCCGTACGGACGGGGGTGCCGCCGCCGTCGCGAGCTGTGCGTGTCCCGACCCCGAGTGCGTCGTACCCGGCGCCCACCCCTTCGACCCCGGCCTCCTCGCGGCCACGACCGACGCCCGCATGATCCGCTGGTGGTTCGGCGGCCGTCCCGACGCCCCGGTCCTGCTCGCCACCGGCGGCCGCGCCCCGTGCGCGGTGAGCCTGCCGGCCGCCGCGGGCGCCCGCGCCCTCGCCGCGCTCGACGCGCAGGGCATGCGGCTCGGCCCGGTCGTGGCCACGCCCGACCGGATGGCCCTCCTCGTCGCCCCGTACGGCCTCGAACGGCTCGGCGAGCTCCTCTACGCGAAGGACAGCGTGCCCGGCTCGCTGCGCTTCCACGGCGACGGCGGCTATCTGCCGCTGCCGCCCTCGGCCACCGGGACCGGCCACGTCCGCTGGGAGCGGGCGCCGCTCGAAGGCTCCGCGCGGCCGTGGCTGCCGGACGTCGAGGCGGTCGTGGACGCGCTCGTCGAGGCGGGCACGAGCACACCGGGCGGCGGCAGCAGGCTCGCGCACTGACCGGTGCGCCGACCCGCGTACGGGCTCGGGCACGGACTCGTGCACTCGCCCGGGCACGGACCAGTGCACTCACCCGGGCACTGACCCGCGTACCGACTCGTGCGCGGAGCCTTCACCCGTACGGGTGTGGAGGGCCGGGGCATCCAGGGGAATCGGGCGCGCGGCCGGCCGGGAGCCCGCCGGCCGCGGATATCTTCGCCGGAGGATCTTCGGGGGTCTTTCGACAGGAGGGCGCGTCCGCGTGAGACCTGCGCAGCTGCGGGTACTGGCCCTCGGGGTCGTCGTGTCGGTCGCCGTCCTGGTGCCGATCGCGGCGACGGCCGGCCCGTCGGGGACGTCGGCGGACGAGTCGGTGGCGACGGACGGCGGGTCGGCGGCGGACGGCGAGCCGGCGACGGACGGCGAGTCGGCGGCGAAGAACCACGACCGGGTGCACGCCGGGCCGAAGGGCGGCCTGCTCGCTGACCTCGGCCTGGCCCCGGCCCGTACCGCGGTCTCCTCCCCCGCCACCCGCTGCGGCCCGGAACTCGCCTCCCCGGACGGCGTGGAGGCCCAGACGTGCGTGGTGTCCGAGGGCGCCGACACCTGGGCGCGTACGTACTACCGCAACGCGACGGGCCAGCCGCTCGACGCCGTGCTCACCCTGATGGCGCCCGCCGGGCGGACCGTACAGGTGCGGTGCGCGGTCGAGGCGCGGGACGAACCGGGGACGTGCGAGACGCCGAGGGAGCGCCGGACGGGACGCGCCTCCGCGGATCACGCGGACTATTCGGCGGTGGCGGAATTCGCGGGGTCCGGGGAGGGCGACAACACGCCGCTGCTGCTGCGCTCGGGGAGCAACGCGGCGGAGCCGGAGGGTAGTTGAGCCTCGTACGGATCCGGGACCGGATCCAGGGCATGGAAAGGCCCGATCGCTGGCGACGGGGGATGCACCAGCGACCGGGCTTCCAGAACGGTAACAAGAGATTGGCCGTTCGCAAATTCGATCTCGGTTATTCGGACAGGGATTTGGCCCTTCCGGCGAGATCTTGTGGCCGACGTCACCGACTGGTCGGTCTGTCAGTCACGGATACCACCTGGGGTATCAGCTGAGCGTCACCTGGCGGTTGGTGAGGCCGCCGCGTGCGCGACGCTCCTCGACGGTGAGGGGAGCGTCGCTCGCGAGCGCCGCGGCGAGCCGCTCGGCGAACTCGGCGGCCGGCTTCTCGCAGTCCTCCGCCGTCATCGTGCTCGGCAGGTCCCACACCGGAACCATCAGGCCGTGGGCCCGGAAGGAGCCCACGAGCCGGGTGTCCGGGCCCAGCGAGGTGGTACCGGCGGCCTGCAGCCGGGCGAGTGCGTCGAGCAGCTTCTCCTCCGGGTGCGGCATGACCCAGCGCAGGTGGTTCTTCTCCGGGACCTCGCACCAGTAGGCGGCGTCGACGCTCGCCAGCTTCACGGTGGGGATGGCGGCGGCGTTGGCGCGCTCCAGGGAGGCGGCGACCTCCGGGTTGGAATTGTCCGCCGTCTCCGGAATCCAGAATTCGAATCCCGAGTGCACCTCCGGCGCAAAATCGCTGTTCGGGTCGAGCAGCTCCTGCAGCCGCGGACCCTCCGCCTCGACGCGCCGCGCGGCGACCGGCGTGCCCGGCTCGGCCACCAGGGCGCGCTGCAGGGTGTCGGCGAGGTCGCGGGCCAGGTCACCGGTGGACGACTCGTTCTGCAGCGCGATCAGCACCGAGCCGTCGTCGCGGCGCAGCGCCGGCCACGCCATCGGCAGCACGGTCGCCAGGGTCACGGACGGCACGCCCTCCGGCAGCCCGTCCTTCAGCGTGAGCGGCACGGTCGCGGCCGGCACCAGCTCGCGCAGCGCGACCCAGTCGCACTCGCCCGGCAGCCCCTCGAACGGGCGCTGCACCAGCTCGGTCACGGCGTGCGCGGCGGCCCGCCCGTGACACGCCTTGTAACGGCGACCCGAACCACAGGGGCACGGCTCGCGCGCACCGACGACCGGGATCTCCCCGCTCGTGACCTGTGCCTGCCCGGCCTTGCCGGGCTTCGTCTGGGGGCGCTTCTTGGCCATGGTGGGTCTTTCTCCCGATCGCGGCGATCCAGTAATGGCCGCGAGCCTAGCCGCCCGGGGTCCGCAACGGGGCCCAGGCACCACCGCGCGGGGCGAGCACGGGGGGGCGGCGGGGGGAAGCGCGGCGGGGCGGGGCGTACGGCGCGGGGCCTCCCGTACGGGACGGGGCCCGGCGTACGGCGGGGGGCCCGGCGTACGGGGCGGGGCCGAGCACCGTCGGCGCCCGGCCCGTCCCTGTGTCCCTGCGTCCTTCCCCGTGTCCGGTGTCCCGTGTCCCGGGTCCCGTGTCCCGTGTCCCAGCGACTGCGGCGCCGAACGCGCCGCCCCGCCCGTCGTCAGTCCAGGTCGTCGTACGCGTCCAGGAAGCCCAGACCCGGGCCGCCGCCGACCCGTGTCGCGAAGTCCTCGCGGCGATGGCCCTCACCCGCGGTGACGAGGGCCCAGACGGTGACCTCGCCCGTCGCGCTGTCGCGGACGCCCCAGTCCTGGGCGAGCGCGCTGATGATGTTCAGCCCGCGGCCGCCGCGCGCGGTCACCGACGGGGTGGCCGGAACCGGGCGGGTCGGGCCGCCGCCGTCCGTCACCTCGACCATGAGGCCGCCGCGTCTGTCGACGCTCCAGGCGGCCCGTACGTCACCGTCGCCCACGTCCGCGCCGGGGCCCAGCGGTCTGCCGTGCCGACAGGCATTGCTCAGCAGTTCGGAAAGGATCAGCACCGCGTCGTCGACGACCGATTCGGACATCCCGCTGCGGCTCAGCTGCTCCCGCATCCGGTGTCGCGCCTCACCCACGCCCGCAGGGCCATGAGGTACGGCCATGCTCGACGACGTGGGCACCTCCTGTGCCACCACCAACGCCACCCCCGAGACCTCCTTCGCCCCACGCCACGAGGTGAATGCCCCAATGGCCTGGACCGGAAACCGGCCAGTACCCCTCCGGTGACGCACTCGTGACGATCGCGTACGTTCCGAACGCGCCGGTGCACACCCCGCACCCGTGTGACAGCCGGGGCAGAAGGGGCTCAAGTGGCCGCGCCGGCACCGCTTTTACGTGCCTATGCGCGGCCGAGCTGGGCGAGGACCTGCTTCGGCCGGTTCGTGATGATGGCGTCGATCCCGAGCCGTACGCACAGCTCCACGTCCTCCGGATCGTCCACGGTCCACACGTGGACCTGGTGGCCGGCCTTCTGGAGCCGCAGGATCACGGTCGGGTTGTGCCGCACGATCCGGATCGAGGGGCCGGCGATCCGCGCGCCCGCCGGCAGCCCGCCGGAGCGCAGCCGGGGCGTGACGAACTGGGAGAGCGAGACCGTCGGCAGCGTCGGCGAGGCCGCGGCGACGCGGTGCAGCGAACGCGCCGAGAAGCTCATGACGCGGACCGGCGACTCCTCGGGCGCGGCCGGCTTGGCGAGCCCGAAGCGGTCGAGCAGCTGGAGCAGCTTCTCCTCCACCTGTCCGGCCCAGCGGGTGGGGTGCTTGGTCTCGATGGCCAGGTCGATCCGCCGGCCGGCGTCGGAGACCAGCTCCAGGAGCCGTTCGAGGGTGAGGACGGAGGTGGCCTCCGGGTCGCCCCAGTCGGGGACCTCGCCGGACTCGTCGCGCCCCTTCCACGTACCGAAGTCGAGCGCGGCGAGATCGGCGAGCTCGAGGGCGGAGACGGCGCCGCGGCCGTTGGAGGTGCGGTTGACGCGCCGGTCGTGGACGAGGACGAGATGGCCGTCGGCGGTGAGCCGGACGTCGCACTCCAGGGCGTCGGCTCCGTGCTCGATGGCCTTCACATAGGCGGCCAGGGTGTGCTCGGGGGCGTCTTCGGAGGCGCCGCGGTGGGCGACCACCTGGACGGGGAGCGGGCGGCTCGGCGGCTTGGGTGCGTGGGTCACCGCGTCATGGTACGGCTGTCCGGTTTGCCCCCAAGTAAACAATCGGGTGCAGACGCACAGCTCCGGCTTACAGTGGCCTGACGTGCTGTGGGAAAAGCTGACCGCAGCACGATTGACGACCTGACCGCGCAGTGTACGAGGAGAGAGCTGTGAGCACCGAGAACGAGGGCACGGCGGTTCCGGCGGACCAGACTGCCCCGTCCGCCCCCGCGACTCCTCCCACCCCGCCCGCGCCGCCCGCCACCCCTCCGGCGGAGCAGCCCACCGAGCCGCTCGCCAAGCAGCCCGCCGAGCAGCCCGCCGAGCAGCCCGCCGAGCCGGTGACGGCGGTCCAGGAGCCGGTGACGGCCGTGCCCCCCGCCCCGGCCCCGGCCCCGGCCTCCTCCCCGGCCGCCGCCGGTGGCTGGCCGCCCGCCCCGCCCGTGACGCCGTCCTGGGGAGCGCCCCAGCCGGCCGCCGCTCCCCAGCCCCCGCGCAAGCGGACCGGCGGCCTGGTGGCCGCGGTCCTCGTCGCGGCCCTGGTCGCCGGCGGTGTCGGCGGCGGCATCGGCTACTGGGCGGCGTCCCAGCGCGACGGCGACTCCACGAGCTCGACGACGGTCTCGTCCGGCGAGGCCCCCTCCTCCTTCAAGCGCGACCCGGGCACGGTCGCCGCGGTCGCCGCCAAGGCGCTGCCGAGCGTCGTCACCATCCAGGCGAAGTCCGGCGGCATCGACGGCGAGGGCGGCACGGGCACCGGCTTCGTCTACGACAAGGAAGGCCACATCGTCACCAACAACCACGTGGTGGCCTCCGCGGCGGACGGCGGCACGCTCTCCGCCACCTTCTCCAACGGCAAGACGTACGACGCCGAGGTCGTCGGCCGCGCGCAGGGCTACGACGTGGCCGTGATCAAGCTGAAGAACGCGCCGTCCGACCTGACCCCGCTGCCGCTCGGCGACTCGGAGAAGGTCGCGGTCGGCGACTCGACGATCGCGATCGGCGCGCCCTTCGGCCTGTCGAACACGGTCACCACCGGCATCATCAGCGCCAAGAACCGCCCGGTGGCCTCCGGCGACGGCTCCGGCGGCAAGAACTCGTACATGAGCGCGCTGCAGACCGACGCCTCGATCAACCCGGGCAACTCCGGCGGCCCGCTGCTCGACGCGAGCGGCGCGGTGATCGGCATCAACTCGGCGATCCAGTCGGCGGGCAGCGGCTACGGCCAGTCGCAGGCGGGCTCGATCGGCCTCGGCTTCGCCATCCCGGTCAACCAGGCCAAGAACGTGGCCGAGCAGCTGATCAAGACGGGCAAGCCGGTCTACCCGGTCATCGGCGCCACGGTGAACATGCAGGAGAAGGGCGAGGGCGCCACCATCGCCGACCAGGGCACCGGCGGCACCGCCGCCGTCACCCCGAACGGCCCGGCCGCCAAGGCCGGCCTCAAGCCCGGCGACACCATCACCGCCTTCGACGACCGCCAGATCGACAGCGGCCCGACCCTCATCAGCGAGATCTGGACCCACAAGCCCGGCGACACCGTCAAGATCACCTACGTCCGCGCCGGCAAGACCGCCACCGCCACGGTCACCCTCGGCGAACGCACGGGCGACAGCTGACCGCGCCCGCCAGCCGGTAGGCTGTAGCCGCTCGGCCGCCGGTTGGCGCGGAGAGCACGGGTGGGTTGCCCGAGCGGCCTAAGGGAACGGTCTTGAAAACCGTCGTGGCGAGAGTCACCGTGGGTTCAAATCCCACACCCACCGCAGCAGATGAGAGGGCGGGTTCCGGAAACGGGGCCCGCCCTTCGCGTTGTCCGCCTCCGGTCCGGCCGGGGCCGTGTGTCAGTGGGCGCTGTTAGCGTCCGGGCCGTTCTTGCAGAGTGCGGAGCAGGCTTGGGAGGGCGCGTGGGCGCTTCGGGGTGGGACTACTCGGTGCCGTACCAGGAGGATCTCGTCGGGGCGTTCCAGGCGCTGCGGCGGAAGGTCTTCGAGGAGCGGGCCTACTACTGGGGGCCGGGGGCCGAGGGCGACTGGTTGCCGGCGGGGGAGCGGCGGCCGTGGCCCGAGACCGAGGAGGAGCTGTGGGAGGACGAGCTCGTCCAGGAGGAGGGCACGCACTCGATCCTCGACATCTTCAAGGTCATCGGACCGGACGAGGAGCCGGACTACGGCACGGTCAAGCAGGTCACCGAGGAGGAGGCCCTGAGCGTCCTGGGCAGGCGGAGGCTGACGCGGGCCGACGTGCCGCGCTTCGGGGAGTTCGACCAGTGGCGCTGGTACGGGCGGTGCGCCGTGCTCCATGACGACCAGGGGAAGCCCGAGGAGATCTACTTCTGGGGTTTCTCCGGCGACTGAGACGCGAGCGCCGCTCGTGCGCGTGTTCGGCCGTGACGGGAGAGGCGGGGTCGACCTGAGGGACGCGGGGCGAAAGCGGGGAAACCCGGCGAAACGCTTCGCCTCTTGCGGCGCCCGGCCTCCCTGCCCCGCGCCCTGTCGCGACACGCCCGACCTGCGGCTTTCTTGACGGCAAGAGGGTTTATCGACTTGTCCTCACGCTTGAGGGGGAATCGGGCACTCCGGGGTGGTTCGCCGGGGATTCGGTGGGCAACTCTGGTCTCGCGACGTCGAGCACAACGACCGAGGCAGTCGGCCAACTGCCCGGTTCTCGAAGGTAGTTCAGCGCCTCAGCTACAGAGCTTCAGTTCCTGGAGGAACAAGACATGGCAAGCATCCGTACCGCCCGCGTTCTCGCCGCTGCCGCCGCCCTGCCCCTCGCCGCCGCGCTCTTCACCGGGGTGGCCCAGGCCGACAACGGAGGATTCGCGGACAACGGATCGAACACCAGCGTCGCCACCATCCTCGGCAGCGGCGTGGGCGGCAGCAACCTCGGCAACTCGACCACCACGCAGCAGGTGGCGACCGGCTCCGGCGCCTCCAACCAGAACAACACGGCGAGCGTGAACGGCTCCGCCTTCACGCACATCGACCAGGACAACGCGGTGGTCAACTTCTATCCGCTGTGGTGGTGACCGGCCCGACGGGGGAGATGACGGCGGGGTGAACGACGGCCCGTGCGGCGGTACTTCGGTACCGGCGTGCGGGCCGTTCCCGTGTTCCCCGTTCGCCGCATCCGTGACCTTGACAGGGCTCCATTTTCTGACGGACAGTCAGAAAACCTGAGTTCTGACGAGAGGGCCACACCGTGCATCTCGCTCCGACCGAACGCCAGCTGCGGCTGCGCGCCGAGCTCCGCGCGTACTTCCGCGACCTGATGCCCGACGGCCCCCCGCCCCCCGCCGACACCGCCGCCCAGCGCGCGCTGCTGCGCCGCATCGGCGCCGACGGCATGCTGGGCATCGGCTGGCCCGAGGAGTACGGCGGCCAGGGCCGCGGGCCCGACGAGCAGTTCGTGTTCTTCGACGAGGCCTACCGCGCCGGCGCCCCCGTCTCCATGGTCACCCTCAACACCGTCGGCCCGACCCTGATGAAGTACGGCACCGACGAGCAGAAGGCCCGCTTCCTCCCCGGCATCCTGCGCGGCGAGACCGTCTTCGCGATCGGCTACAGCGAGCCCGAGGCCGGGACCGACCTCGCCTCGCTCAGGACCAGGGCCGTCAGGGACCAGGACGACTGGCTGGTCGACGGGCAGAAGATCTTCACCTCCAACGCCCACAACGCCGACTGGATCTGGCTCGCCTGCCGCACCGACCCCGACCCCGCGACCCCCCGCCACCGCGGCATCTCCATCGTCCTCGTCCCCACCGGCGCACCCGGCTTCTCCTGGACCCCGATCGAGACCGTCGGCGGCCTGATGACCACGGCCACCTACTACGACTCCGTCCGCGTCCCCGCCGACAACCTCGTCGGCCCCGAGAACGGCGGCTGGGGCCTCATCACCAACCAGCTCAACCACGAGCGGGTCGCGCTCGCCGCCATCGGCATGCAGGCCGAGGACTTCTACGAGGCGGCCCTCGCCGCCGCCCGTACCCCCGACCCGGCGACCGGGCGGCGCCGGACCGACGAGCCCTGGGTGCGCATCCGGGCCGCCGAGGCGCACGCCCGGCTCGCGGCGACCCGGCTGCTCAACTGGCGCCTGGTCGGGGACGTGGGCGCGGGGCGGCTCGCGCCGGGGGACGCCGGCGGGGTGAAGTTCGCCGGAACGGAGTCGGCCGTCGAGGTCTACCGCATCTGCCAGGAGATCGCGGGCCCCGCAGGACTGGTCCGGGCCGGCTCACCCGGTGCGCTGGGGGAGGGCGCCGGCGGTGGTGTCCGCGTCGGCGTCGGCGAGCTTGAGCGGATGAACCGGGCCGCCCAGATCAACACCTTCGGCGGCGGCGTGAGCGAGGTGCAGCGCGAGCTCGTCGCGACGATGCGGCTCGGGATGAAGGGGAGGGGGCGGCGATGAACCCCGAGGCGGAAGACTCCCTGTACGAGCGGCTCAAGGCGTACGAAGGGCGGACCACGTCCGCCGCGTCCGTCGGCAGGGACCCGGTCAACGCGCCCATGATCCGGCACTGGTGCGAGGCCATGGGCGACACCAACCCGGCGTACGAGGGCCCCGACGCCATCGCGCCGCCCACGATGCTCCAGGCGTGGACCATGGGCGGACTGTCCGGCCACCCCACCGACGGCACCGGCCGCTCCGGCGCGTACGAGGAGCTGTCGGCCCTCCTCGACGGCGCCGGCTGCACCTCGATCGTCGCCACCGACTGCGAGCAGGAGTACCTCCGCCCGCTGCGCCCCGGCGACACGATCACCTTCGACGCCGTCATCGAGTCGGTCTCGCCCCGCAAGACCACCAAGCTCGGCACCGGCCACTTCATCACCACCCGCATGGACATCCGCGCCGACGGCGAACTCGCCGGCACCCACCGCTTCCGCGTCCTCAAGTACGCGCCCGCGCAGCAGCAGCAGCAGCGGCGCGAGCCGAAGCCGAAGCGGCCCCGGCCCGTCGTCAACCGCGACAACGCCGGCTTCTGGGCGGGAGTCGCCGAGCACCGCCTCCTCATCCAGCGCTGCGCCGACTGCGCGACCCTCCGTTTCCCCTGGCTGCCCGGCTGCAACGCCTGCGGCTCGCTCGCCTGGGACACCGTCGAGGCGGGCGGCGACGGCACCGTCTACTCGTACGTCGTCATGCACCACCCGCCCTTCCCGGCCTTCACTGTGTCCGATGATGCCGCTGACGCGGCGGGCCCTTACGCCGTCGCGCTCGTCGAACTCGCCGAGGGCGTCCGGATGATCAGCAACGTCGTCGGCGTCCCGTACGACAAGGTCCGCATCGGCATGCCGGTCCGGCTGGAGTTCCTGCGCGTGGACGACGAGCTCGAACTGCCCGTCTTCCGCGCCGGATCGGAGGGCTGACATGGACTTCGACCCCACCGAGGAGCAGCAGGCCGCCCGCGACCTCGCCGCCCGGATCTTCGGCGACCTCGCCACCCACGAGCGGCTCGCCGCCGCCGGCACCGGCACGGACGCCGAGCTGTGGAAGGCGCTGTGCGCGGCAGGTCTCGTCGAGGCCGTCGAGGAGACCGGGCTGCTCGGCCTGGTGCTGCTCGCCGAGGAGCAGGGGCGCACGACGGCACAGGTGCCGTTCACGGCGAGCGCGGTGTACGGGCTGCTCGCCGTCGCCCGGCACGGTACGGAGGAGCAGCGCGCCCGGCTGCTGCCGGGCCTTCGGGCCGGTACGACCGTCGTGACCGGCGCCTTCCCGGCGTCTTCGTCGTACTGGGTGCCCTGGCTGCGGGACGCCACCCACGTCCTCGTACCGGACGAGCGGAAGACCCTCCACCTCGTCCCCGTCACCGGCGACGCCGTCGAACCCGTCGAGCTCACCGCGCCCTGGTCCGCCGGACGCGCCGTCCTCGACCCGGCGTCCGGGGAGCGGATCGGCGGCCCCGGGCCGGAGGCGTACGAGGACGTGCTCGCCGCCGCCCGGATCGCCTTCGCCGGGCTCCAGGCGGGCGTCTGCGCCGGCTCGCTGGCGCGCGCGGTCGCGTACACCTCCGTCCGCGAGCAGTTCGGCCGCCCGCTCTCCTCGAACCAGGCGGTCCAACTCCGCGCCGCCGACGCCTACATGGACACGGAGTCCATCCGGGTCACCGCCTACGAGGCGGCCTGGCGGTACGACCAGCGGCTGTCCGTCGCCGAGCACGCCCTGACGGCCGCGTGGTGGGCCTCGGAGGCCGGCAAGCGGGTCGTGCACGCCGGGCAGCACCTGCACGGCGGCCTGGGCGCCGACCTCGACCACCCCGTGCACCGGCACTTCCTCTGGGGCCGGCAGCTCGACGCGTATCTGGGCTGCGGCACCGAACTCCTCGCCGAACTGGGCGACCTGCTCGCACAGGGAGAGACGCGATGACACCTGGAGACGCGCTGAGGCCCGGAGACGAGTTGGCGCCGCTCACCGTCCCCGTCACCCGCACCCTGATCGTCGCCGGCGCCATCGCCTCCCGCGACTACCAGGACGTCCACCACGACGCCGAGCTGGCGCGGGCCAAGGGCTCCCCCGACATCTTCATGAACATCCTCACCACCAACGGCCTGGTCGGCCGCTACATCACCGACCACTTCGGCCCCCGCGCCGTCCTGCGCAAGGTCGCCATCCGCCTCGGCGCCCCCAACTACCCCGGAGACACGATGACGTTGACCGGCACGGTCACGCAGGTCACCACGGCTTCCGACGGCGACACGGTCCAGATCAAGGTCGTCGGGGCCAACAGCCTCGGCCACCACGTCACCGGCACGGTCACGGTGGAGGTCCCCCGGTGAGCCTCCACTCCCCCGACGCGCTCGGCGGCCGCGCCGCCATCGCCGGCATCGGCGCGACCGAGTTCTCCAAGGACTCCGGCCGCAGCGAGCTGACCCTCGCCGTGGAGGCAGTCCACGCGGCCCTCGACGACGCCGGGCTCCGGCCCGCCGACGTGGACGGCCTGGTCACCTTCACCATGGACACCAGCCCGGAGATCACCGTCGCCCAGGCCGCCGGCATCGGCGAGCTGTCCTTCTTCTCGCGCGTCCACTACGGCGGTGGCGCCGCCTGCGCCACCGTCCAGCAGGCCGCCCTCGCCGTCGCCGCCGGCGTCGCCGACGTTGTGGTCTGCTACCGGGCCTTCAACGAGCGCTCGGGCCGCCGCTTCGGCTCCGGCGTGCAGCACCGCGAGCCCTCCGCCGAGGGCGCGGCGCTCGGCTGGCAGCTGCCGTTCGGGCTGCTCACCCCGGCCTCCTGGGTCGCCATGACCGCCCAGCGCTACCTCCACACGTACGGGCTCACGCCGGACGCCTTCGGCCATGTCGCCGTGACCGACCGCCGCCACGCCGCGACCAATCCGGCCGCGTACTTCTTCGGCAAGCCGATCACCCTCGCCGACCACGCCGCCTCCCGCTGGATCGCCGAGCCGCTGCGGCTGCTCGACTGCTGCCAGGAGACGGACGGTGGCCAGGCGATCGTCGTCACGTCCACCGAGCGCGCCCGCGACCTCGCCCGCCCGCCCGCCGTGATCGTGTCGGCCGCCCAGGGCGCGGGCCGCAACCAGGAGGCGATGACCAGCTTCTACCGGGACGAGCTGACCGGGCTGCCCGAGATGGGCGTGGTGGCCCGCCAGCTGTGGCGCGGCTCGGGGCTCGCGCCCGGCGACATCGACGTCGGCATCCTCTACGACCACTTCACCCCCTTCGTCCTCATGCAGCTGGAGGAGTTCGGCTTCTGCGGGCCGGGCGAGGCGGCCGACTTCGTCGCGGCGGACGCGCTGCCCCTGAACACCCACGGCGGGCAGCTCGGCGAGGCGTACCTGCACGGCATGAACGGGATCGCGGAGGCGGTACGGCAGCTGCGCGGCACCTCCGTGAACCAGGTGCCGGGCGCCGCGCGGGCGCTGGTGACGGCGGGCACCGGGGTTCCCACGTCCGGGTTGATCCTGGGCACGGACGGCTGAGGCGACGGCCTGAGCGGTGGCCGGTCGCGGCGGAGGGCTCTTCACTCACGCCATGAGCCCCTTGAGTCCTTTGAGTCGCTTGAGTCGCTTGAGTCGCTTGAGTCGCTCGACCGCGGCGACCGACGTGACTGCCCTGACCGCCGTGAAGAGTGCCCCGCCGGGCCTCCGGCGCGGGCTGGGCCTCCGGCGCGGACCGGGCCACCTCCGCGGGCTGGGCCCCTCGCGAGGGTCGGGCCCTCTGCGCGGGTCGGACCCCCGGCGCCGTCCGGGCCACCGGCGCCCGCCCGGTCGTCTGCGCTCGCCGGGCCACCGCCGCCCGCCCGTCCGTGCCGTGCTCGCCGCTGCCGCCGCGCTCGCCGTCGCCGTGCTCGCCGCCCTCCTCACCGCCCCCGCCCCCGCCCACGGCATCCCGGCGCCGCCCCGGGCGCCCGCCGCACCGGCCCCCGCGCCCGCCCTCAGTTTCTTCTCCGGCAGCGCCTTCGACACCTGCGAGGCGCCGTCCACCGCAGTGATGCGGGCCTGGCGGGCCTCGCCGTACCGGGCCGTCGGGGTGTACTTCGGCGGCCGCGGCCGGGGCTGCCCCGCCCAGCGCGAACTCAGCCGCGGCTGGGTCGACACCGTCCACGCGCTCGGCTACCGGCTCCTGCCGCTGTTCGTCGGCTCGCAGGCGCCGTGCGTGAACTCCGCGGCCAAGCGGAAGTACGCGATCGGGCGCACGCCCTGGCGGCAGGGCACCCAGGAGGCCGGCGACGCGGTGAACGCCGCCAGGGCCCTCGGCATCGACCGGGCGAGCCCGCTCTACCTGGACATCGAGGCGTACCGACCGGGTGACGCCGCCTGCCTCGCGACCACCCTCCGCTTCGTCCGGGCGTGGGACCGCGAGGTGCGCCGGCTCGGCTACGTACCCGGCTTCTACAGCAGCGCCGACACCGGCGTCCGCGACATGGAGCGGCAGCGGGTGGCGGGCGTGCCGGACCTGCCGTCGGTGGTGTGGTTCGCGCGCTGGCGCGGCGGGCCCGCGCTCGACACGGAGAGCGTGCTGAGCCCTTCGGCCTGGCAGCCGCACGGGCGGATCCACCAGTACGCGGGCAACGTCACCGAGACGTACGGCGGCAGGCGGATGACGATCGACCGCAGCGTCGTCGACGCCCCGGTGGCCCGCGTCGTCCCACAACTCTGAACCGCCCCCCGACTCACGCTCCTGACCCACGCCCGCGACCCCGCTCCGGCGTGCGCCCCTGAGGCCGGGACCCTGACTCGGATCCGGTCCGGCTCCTTCCAGAGGAGGTGAGGCGGCCCCCACCCCTACAACCTGAGGGGGAGTGCGGTTCGGGACCTGCGGGCGATCCCCGGCACGCCCGCCCGCTCCTAGCGTGGAGGCATGACTCCGCCACTGTCTGGCCCCGTCTGCGCCGGCGCCTCCACGGCCGCGTTCCCGTCGTTCACGTCGTACGTACGGGCCCGCGGCCCCGTCCTCCTGCGCACGGCGCGCTCGCTGACCGCGAACCCGGCCGACGCCGAGGACCTGCTCCAGACGGCGCTCACCAAGACCTTCATGGCCTGGGAGCGCATCGAGGACCACCGCGCCCTGGACGGCTACGTCCGCCGCGCGCTGCTGAACACCCGTACCTCGCAGTGGCGCAAGCGCAAGGTCGACGAGTACGCGTGCGGTGACGAGCTGCCGGAGCCGGCCGGGCTGCCGGAGAGCGACCCGGCGGAGCGGCAGGTCCTGCACGACGCGATGTGGCGCGCCGTGATGAAGCTCCCGGACCGCCAGCGGGCGATGGTCGTCCTCAGGTACTACGAGGACCTGAGCGAGGCGCAGACCGCCGAGGTGCTCGGGGTGTCCGTGGGCACGGTCAAGAGCGCCGTCTCGCGGGCGCTCGGCAAACTCCGCGAGGACCCGGAGCTGGCCCCCGTGCGGTGACCTGCGCCGTCCGCCCTGCACGCGCGTCCTTGAATTGACCGCGTTACCCTCAGTTACGCCAGTAATCACTGGCAAATTGCCTACTCCCGGGTAGTGACATACCGCGAGGTACGTGAGCAGAATCGGCAGCACCCCAGTTCATTACTGCCGCGTAGCGCGCCCACCGGGAGGACGCCGTGCTGAGCACCATGCAGGACGTACCGCTGACCGTGACCCGCATCCTGGAGCACGGGATGAGGATTCACGGGAAGTCCGTCATCACCACCTGGACGGGAGAGCCCGAGCCGCAGCGCCGCACCTTCGCGGAGGCGGGCGCGCGCGCCGGACAGCTGGCGAACGCCCTGCGCGACGAACTCGGGGTCACCGAGGGCGAGCGGGTCGCCACCCTCATGTGGAACAACGCCGAGCACGTCGAGGCGTACTTCGCGATCCCCGCCATGGGCGCGGTCGTCCACACCCTCAACCTGCGCCTGCCGGCCGAGCAGTTGGCCTACATCGTCAACCACGCCGCCGACCGCGTGGTCGTCGTCAACGGCTCGCTGCTGCCGCTGCTCGCCCCGCTGCTGCCGCACCTCCCGACCGTCGAGCACGTCGTCGTCACGGGCCCCGGCGACCGATCGCTCCTCGACGGGGTGACGCCGCGCGTCCACGGCTATGAGGAGCTGATCGCCGGCCGGCCCACCACGTACGCCTGGCCGGAGCTGGACGAGCGCGCCGCGGCCGCCATGTGCTACACCTCCGGCACCACCGGCGACCCGAAGGGCGTCGTCTACTCCCACCGCTCCATCTACCTGCACTCCATGCAGGTCAACATGACGGAGTCGATGGGCCTGAGCGCCAAGGACACCTCGCTCATCGTCGTCCCGCAGTTCCACGTGCTCGCCTGGGGACTGCCGCACGCGAGCTTCATGTCGGGCGTCAACATGCTGATGCCGGACCGCTTCCTCCAGCCGGCCCCGCTCGCCGAGATGATCGAGCGCGTGAAGCCGACCCACGCGGCCGCCGTCCCCACCATCTGGCAGGGCCTGCTCGCCGAGGTCACCGCCCGCCCGCGCGACATCAGCTCGATGGCCGACGTCATCATCGGCGGCGCCGCCTGTCCGCCCTCCCTCATGGAGGCGTACGACAAGCTGGGCGTCCGCCTCATCCACGCCTGGGGCATGACGGAGACCTCCCCGCTCGGCACCGTGGCCCACCCGCCGGCCGACGCCACCACCCCGGAGGAGGCGTGGGCCTACCGCGTCACGCAGGGCCGCTTCCCGGCCGGCGTCGAGGCCCGCCTGGTCGGCGCCGGCGGCGACGTCCTGCCCTGGGACGGCGAGTCCGCGGGCGAGCTGGAGGTCCGCGGCAACTGGATCGCCGCCGCCTACTACGGCGGCGCGCACGGCGAACCGTTCCGCCCCGAGGACAAGTTCAGCGCGGACGGCTGGCTGAAGACCGGCGACGTCGGCGTCATCAGCGCCGACGGCTACCTCACCCTCACCGACCGCGCCAAGGACGTCATCAAGTCCGGCGGCGAGTGGATCTCCTCCGTCGACCTGGAGAACGCCCTCATGGGCCACCCGGCCGTCGCCGAGGCCGCCGTCGTCGCCGTCCCGGACGAGAAGTGGGGCGAGCGGCCGCTCGCGACCGTCGTCCTCAAGGAGGGCGCGAGCGCGGACTACGAGGAGCTGCGGGCCTTCCTCGCCGCCGAGGGCGGCATCGCGAAGTGGCAGCTGCCGGAGCGCTGGGCGGTCGTGCCGAGCGTCCCGAAGACGAGCGTCGGGAAGTTCGACAAGAAGGTGATCCGCAAGCAGTACGCGGACGGCGAGCTGGACGTCACGCGGCTCTGACGCGCCGCACTGACGCGCAGCTCTGACGCCCCGCTCTGACGCGCCGTACGGACCCAGCGCTCTGACGCGCCGTACGGACGCAGCGCTCTGACGCGCAGCTCTTACGCGCCGCATTGGCGCGCCGTACTGGCGCGCCGCGTGACCGGCACCGACAGGCCCCGCCCGTGGGTCAGTTGGTGCCGATCTTCGCGAGCAGGTCCACGATCCGGGCCTGCACCTCGGTGCTGGTCGACCGCTCGGCGAGGAAGAGCACCGTCTCGCCCGAGGACAGCTTCGGCAGCTCGGCCTCGTCGAGGTCCGACGAGGTGTAGACGACGAGCGGGGTGCGGTTCAACTGCCCGTTCGCACGCAGCCAGTCGATGATCCCGGCCCGGCGGCGGCGCACCTGCATCAGGTCCATCACCACCAGGTTCGGCCGCAGCTGCTGGGCGAGCGCGACCGCGTCCGTGTCGGCCGCCGCCCGCGCCACCTGCATCCCGCGCCGCTCCAGGGTCGCCGCGAGCGCCTGCGCGATGTCGTCGTGCTCCTCGATCAGCAGGACCCGGGATGGGTGCTGCTCGCTGTCCCGGGGCGCGAGCGCCTTGAGCAGGACGGCCGGGTCGGCGCCGTACGCCGCCTCCCGCGTCGCCTGCCCGAGGCCCGCCGCGAGCAGCACCGGCACCTCGGCCGCCACGGCGGCCTGACGCAGCGACTGGAGCGCGGTACGGGTGATGGGCCCGGTCAGCGGGTCGACGAAGAGCGCGGCCGGGAAGGCGGCGATCTGCGCGTCGACCTCCTCGCGGGAGTGCACGATCACGGGGCGGTAGCCGCGGTCGCTCAGCGCCTGCTGCGTGGCGACGTCGGGCGCGGGCCAGACGAGCAGCCGGCGCGGGTTGTCCAGCGGCTCCGGGGGCAGTTCGTCGTCCACGGGCTGCGGCTGCGGCCGGTTCGCCACCTCCACGGCCCCACCCGGTCCGTCCAGCGGCTCCGGCCCCTCCGCCGATCCCTCGGCGGGCGCCTCTATCGCGTACGCACGGCCTTCCGGCGCGGGCGCCGGGCTCAGCTTGGGTACGGGAACGGTTACGGGAACAGGTCCGGGGACGGGTCCCGGAACAGGTCCGGGAACGGGTCCGTGCGCGGGCGTGGGAGCCGCCGTCGGCGTGGGGGTCGGCACCGGAGCCGGAGTCGGAGCCGGTACGGGCTTGGGCAGTTCCTGCACGGCGGGCTCGGGGCGGTTCTCCTCGGCCGGGTTGCCGAGCTTGCGGCGCCGGCCGGAGGGGCTCGCGGGCGGCGCGAGGGGCACGCCCTGCCCGAGGGTGCGAACGCTGAACGCGCGGCCCTGGGTGGCGGTGGCGTCCTTGGGCGCGGGGACGGCCGGGGCTGCGGGAGCGGGAGCCGGGGGCGTCACGGGCGCCGCGGGGGCGGCCGCGGGGACGGCTGCGGGGACCTCCGGCGGAAGCGGGATCGAGCCGGTACCGGTCCCGCTGGCCGTCGCCGCCGTCGCCGTCGCCGTGGCAGGCGCGGCAGGCATGACAGGCATGGCCGGCGCGGCAGGCATGGCCGGCGCGGCGACGGTGGGCAGCGGGTGCGGCTGCGGCGGCGTGTGGTCGTCCTCCGGCGCCGTCCGTACGGCGTCGTGCACCACGTCGGGGCGGTCGGCCTCGGCGGGACCCAGCGCGAACGGCGTGCGCGGCCCGGCCTCCTGCGCGGCGAGATCGCCTTCGAGGACGTGTCGTTCGCGTACGGGACCGAGGACGAGGCCCTGACCGGCGTCGACCTGCGGATACCCGCCGGGCA
>NZ_JBSGBF010000047.1:0-57162 GCF_053601115.1 Streptomyces sp. NPDC004788 | reverse complement strand
GGACCGGTCGACACCCGGTCCGCCCGCCCCGCCCCCGCTTCCCGCCCCCGCTTCCCGCCCCCGCTTCCCGCTCCCTCGTCCGAGGCCGAGCCGAGGCCGAGCCGAGGCCGAGTCCCAGTCCGGGTCCGAGTCCGTCCGCTAGCGCCGGCCCTCGTCGCCGGCGTACTGGAACACGAAGCCCGCGACACCCGCCCCGACCAGGCCCGCCCCGATCAGGAACAGCCACAGGGCGTACACCGCACCCACGGCGAGCACGCTCGCCCCGGCGGCGATCAGCACGGGCCAGGGGCTGTGCGGGGGGAAGAAGTCCAGCGGTCCGGAGCGGTCCCGTACCTCCCCGTCCGGGCGGTCCTCGGGGCGCTGCCCGATCAGCTGGTGCCGGCGGGAGAAGAAGAAGGTCACGAGCAGTGCCATGAAGGTGGCGACGGTGAGCGCCGCCGTCCCCGCCGGCTCCGCCCCGGACCACAGCGCGTACAGCACGTCCACGACGAGGAAGAACCCCGCCACGCCCGCGAACACGACGGCCTCGGTCTTCATGCGCGCCCCTCCTTCGACGGACCCTCGGAACTGTGGAGCGTGTCGGCGGTGCCGGCCTCGGTCTCCGGATGGTTCAGGTCGAAGGCCGGGGAGTCGGAACGGACACGGGGGATCGCGGCGAAGTTGTGCCGCGGCGGAGGACAGGAGGTCGCCCACTCCAGGGAACGGCCGTACCCCCACGGGTCGTCGGTGCCGACGCGGGGCGCCCTCGTCGCGGTGCGCCACACGTTGTAGAGGAAGGGCAGGGTCGACAGCCCCAGGAGGAAGGCGCCGATGGAGGACACCGTGTTGAGGACGGTGAAGCCGTCGGCGTCGAGGTAGTCGGCGTAGCGCCGCGGCATGCCGGACTCTCCCAGCCAGTGCTGGACCAGGAAGGTCGTCTGGAAGCCGGTGAAGAGGCTCCAGAAGTGGATCCGGCCCAGCCGTTCGTCGAGCAGGCGCCCGGTCCACTTGGGCCACCAGAAGTAGAAGCCCGCGAACATCGCGAAGACCACCGTGCCGAACAGGACGTAGTGCAGGTGGGCGACGATGAAGTACGAGTCGGTGAGGTGGAAGTCGAGCGGCGGCGAGGCGATCAGCACCCCGCTCAGGCCGCCGAGCAGGAAGGTGACCAGGAAGCCGACCGAGAACAGCATCGGTGTCTCGAAGGAGAGACTGCCGTGCCACATCGTGCCGATCCAGTTGAAGAACTTGATCCCCGTGGGCACGGCGATGAGGAAGGACATGAGGGAGAAGAAGGGCAGCAGGACCGCGCCGGTGGCGAACATGTGGTGCGCCCATACGACGGCCGAGAGCATCGTGATGGTGACGGTGGCGCCCACCATGCCGACGTAGCCGAAGAGCGGTTTCCTGCTGAAGACGGGGATGATCTCGCTGATGATGCCGAAGAACGGCAGCGCGACGATGTAGACCTCCGGGTGGCCGAAGAACCAGAACAGGTGCTGCCAGAGCAACGCGCCGCCGGCTGCCGAGTCGTAGACGTGCGCGCCGAGCTTCCGCTGCGCCTCGAGGGCGAGCAGGGCGGCCGTGAGCACCGGGAAGGCGAGCAGCGCGAGGATGGAGGTGAAGAGCACGTTCCAGGTGAAGATCGGCATCCGGAACATCGTCATGCCCGGGGCGCGCAGGCAGACGATGGTGGTGATGAAGTTGACGGCGGTCAGCGTGGTGCTCACGCCGGACAGGACCAGGCCCATGGTCCACAGGTCGCCGCCCGGGCCGGGTGAGAACACCGGGCCGTTCAGCGGGGCGTAGGCGAACCAGCCGAACGACGCGGCGCCGCCGGGTACGACGAGGCCCGACACGACGACGAGTCCGCCGCCGAGGTAGAGCCAGTAGGTGAGGGCGTTCAGCCGTGGGAAGGCCATGTCCGGGGCGCCGATCTGCAGCGGCATCACCGCGTTGGCGAATCCGGCGAACATGGGCGTGGCGAACAGCAGCATCATCACCGTGCCGTGCACGGTGAACAGCTGGTTGTACTGGGCTGCGCTCACAATCTGGAGTCCTGGTCGGGCGAGCTCCGCGCGCATCAGCATGGCGAGCGTGCCGGCCAGCAGGAAGAACCCGAACGAGGTGACCATGTAGAGGTAGCCGATCACCTTGTGGTCGGTGGTCGTCAGCAGCCCCATGATGCGCACGCCCGTGCCGAGCGGGCCGCGGGGGGTCTCCTCCGGCGTCTCCGGCTCTGTCGCGCTCCACTCCGGCACTTCTCGCGGCGGTCCTGTGGCGTCCCGTTCCATGCGTTGTCCACCCCAATGCCTCGGTGTGCGGTCGGTGCACCGATCCTGGTTCCTCGACGTCTCCGAGGAGCCGACGCGGGGGGCGACACGCACCGGAATTCACCGGTTCACCGCCGCGCTCGTTGACGTGTCCGCCGCTGCGTCCGTCCACACAGCCGACGCCGCACCACCGGACCGGGTGACCACGTGCCTCGTGTCGGGCGCGTACGACGGCGGTCGGGGGCGCCGCGGCCGAGGATGCACCCGTCGCAGTCATCTCTTCCGACAGGAGCCGACATGCTCGAACGCAAGAAGGTCAAAGGCCGTACCCAGGTCACCTTCGTCCTGCCCGACCACACCCCGGAAGGCCCTGTCAGCGTCGTCGGGGACTTCAACCACTGGAACCCCCACGCCCACCCGCTGGCACCGCGTGGTGACGGCACCCGCGCCGCCACGGTCACCCTGCCCGCCCACACCAGCCATGCCTTCCGCTACCTCGCGGCGGACGACCACTGGTTCGACGAGGAGGCCGCCGACCACCACGACGGCACCAACAGCCGTCTGAACACGTGAACACGTGAACACGTGAAAATGTGACGCCTGACGCCTGACGCCGTCCCGGTGGGCGACGACACCGCGCCGTTCGCCGCCCACGGGTTCCAGGCTCAACAGATCCGCGGCAGCTGCTCCCCGAGCGGCATGTCCACCACGCGGGTGCCTCCGAGGCCGGTACGGGCGACGACCATGCCGGGGTGCTCCTCCACGGTCTCGCCGATGACGGTCGCGCCCGCCCCGAGCGGGTGGGCGCGCATCGCGGCCAGTACGGGCTCCGCGTGCTCGCGCGGTACGAACGCCACCAGCTTGCCCTCGTTCGCGACGTACATCGGGTCGAGGCCGAGGATCGCGCAGGCGTTGGCCACGGCCTCCGGCACGGGTACGGCGCGCTCCTGGAGGACCACGCCGGTGCCCGAGGCGGCCGCGATCTCGTTGAGCGAGGCGGCCAGTCCGCCGCGGGTGGGGTCGCGCAGCACGTGGAGATCCGGCGTGACCGCGAGCATCGCCTCGACGAGACCGCCCAGTGCCGCGCAGTCGCTCTCGATCTCGACGCCGAACTCCAGGCCCTCGCGCACGCTCATGACGGCCACGCCGTGGACGCCGACGGGCCCGCTGACGATCACCACGTCACCGGGGACGACGCGCTGTGGGCGGAGATCCACACCGTCGGGCACGAGGCCGATCCCGGAGGTGTTGATGTAGACGCCGTCCCCGTGGCCGGCCTCCACGACCTTGGTGTCGCCGGTGACGACCTGGACTCCGGCCGTGCGCGCGGCCGCGCCGAGGGCGTTCGCCACCCGGGCGACGACGTCCGTCCCGACGCCTTCCTCGAGGATGAAGCCGCAGGAGAGGTAGGCCGCCCTGGCCCCGCTCGTCGCGAGGTCGTTCACGGTTCCGTTGACGGCCAGGTCGCCGATGCTGCCGCCGGGGAAGAAGAGCGGACGCACCACGAAGGTGTCGGTGGAGAAGGCCAGCCGGGCGCCGCCGAGTTCGAGCGCGGCGGCGTCCGTGGTGACCGAGAGCGCCGGCCCGCCGAAGGCGGGCGCGAAGATCTGCTCGACGAGCTCGGCGGAGAGCGCGCCGCCACCCCCGTGGCCCATCACGATCTGCGCCTGGTCCCGCAGAGGTGCCGGGCAGGTCCAGGCGAGCATGTCCGGCGCCTGGTCCGGGGTGGTCGGGACGGTGGTGCCCGTGGTCGTGTCAGACAACGGAACTTCCTTCCAGGGGCGGGACGTTCGAGGACGGAGCGCCGGGGACCGGAACTCCCGGTGCCGGGGTCCGCCGCCCCGGAGAGCCGAGGTCGAGCCGCCGGTAGAGGTAGTAGGCGGCGCAGGCGCCCTCGCTGGAGACCATCGTGGCGCCCAGCGGGGAGCGGGGCGTGCACAGGGTGCCGAACGCCTCGCACTCGTGCGGCTTGAGCAGGCCCTGCAGCACCTCTCCGCTGCGGCATTCGGCCGGTTCGCGGGTGTCGATGCCCTCGACGGAGAAGCGGATCTCCGCGTCGTAGTCGCGGTAGCGCTCCGAGAGCCGCCAGCCGCTGTCCGGGATGACACCGATGCCGCGCCAGGACCGGTCGGTGACCTCGAAGACGTCGTCGAGCATGGCCCGGGCGGCCGGGTTGCCGTCGGTGCGCACGGCGCGGGGGTAGGCGTTGTCGACGGTGTGCTCCCCCCGTTCCAGTTGCAGCACCGTTCTCCGTACCCCTTCGAGGATGTCCAGGGGCTCGAAGCCGGTGACGACGATGGGCACCCGGTGGCGTGCGGCGAGTTCGGGGTACTCCGCCGTTCCCATCACGCTGCAGACGTGGCCGGCGGCGAGGAAGCCCTGTACGCGACAGTCCGGGGACCGCATGATCGCCTCGATCGCGGGCGGCACCCGGACGTGGGAGACCAGCAGGCTGAAGTTGCGGATGCCCAGCCTGCGGGCCTGATGGACCGTCATCGCGTTGGGCGGGGCGGTGGTCTCGAAGCCGATGCCGAAGAACACGACCTCGTGCCCGGGGTTCTGCTCGGCGATCCGCAGGGCGTCGAGCGGGGAGTAGACGACCCGGACGTCGCCGCCCCGCGCGCGCACCTGGAAGAGGTCCCGGCCCGTGCCGGGCACCCGCAGCATGTCCCCGAAGGAGCAGAAGATCACGCCGGGGCGTGAGGCGATCTCCAGGGCCTTGTCGATGACCTCCAGCGGTGTCACGCACACCGGACAGCCGGGGCCGTGGATCAACTCGATCTGCTCGGGCAGGAGTTGGTCGATGCCGTGCCGGATGATGCTGTGGGTCTGGCCGCCGCAGACCTCCATCAGCGCCCACGGCCGGGTCACCGTCGCATGGATCTCGTCGAGCAGCCGCCGGGCCAGCTCGGGGTCCTGGAACTCGTCGATGTACTTCACCGGTGCACCTCTCCGGCGACGCCCTCGGGCGCCTGCCGTTCGCCGTCGGTCGTCTCGGCGGCCGTCTCCCACGGGTCGCCGAACTCCTCCTGGAGCATGCCGAGGGTCTCGAACAGCTCCAGCGTCCTCCTGGCCGACTCCTCGTCCAGACGTTGCAGGGCGAATCCGACGTGGACGATCGCGTACTCGCCCACCTTCAGGTCGGGCAGGTACTCCAGGCAGACCTCCTTGACCACGCCGCCGAAGTCGACGGTGGCCATCCGGGTGCCGTCCCGGTCCTCGACGTCCAGCACCCTTCCGGGGACCGCCAGACACATGTGCGTCTCCTCACTGTCGCTGTCGTGGTCGCGCGCCGGGGGCCGGGCCGGTGGTGACACGTGCGGCCACGACCAGCTGGCCGAGGGCCAGCCCACCGTCGTTCGGTGGGACCATGCGGTGGCGGAGGACGGTGAAGCCGTCCTGGCGCAGCGCGCGGTCGCAGGCCGAGGCCAGGACCGTGTTGGCGAACACTCCCCCGGTCAACGCGACGGTGGCCACGCCGAGTTCGCTCCGGGCCGCGGCGCAGACCGTGTGCACCAGTCGGGCCACGGCGTGGTGGAACCGGGCCGCGACGAGGGCCGCCGGAGTACCGCCGCGCACGTCGTCGGCGATCGCGGCGAGCAGGGGGGCGGCGTCGGCCGGGAGCGGGCGGCCCGGCCGTGGTGGGGCCGGCAGGCAGAAGGCGTAGCGCGCGTCGTCCTGCGCGGCCGGCGCGCGGAGAGCCGCGGCCTCCAGCTCGACGGCCGCCTGCGCCTCGTGGCCGGCGAGGTGGCGGATCCCCGCGAGGGAGGCGACGGCGTCGAAGAGGCGGCCCATGCTCGATGTCGGTACGCAGTTCAGTCCCCGCGCCAACTGCTGTTCGAGGACGCGCAGTTCACCGGGCGGGCAGGCCGCCACGCAGGGCAGCGCGGGGTCGAACGGGAGGCCGGCGGCGTGCAGGTGTGCGAGGGCCATGCGGTACGGGCGCCGGACGGTCGCGTCCCCGCCGGGAAGCGGGACATAGGCGAGGTGCGCGAACCGCGAGAACCCCTGGTAGTCCGCGAGCAGGAACTCGCCGCCCCACACGGCGCCGTCGAGGCCGTATCCGGTGCCGTCGAAGGCGACCCCGAGCACGGGGTGGCTGCCGTCGAGCCCGTTCTCGGCCATGGCGGAGGCGATGTGCGCGTGGTGGTGCTGCACGCTCACGACCGGGCGCCCCGCCGCGTGCCGGGCGGCCCAGCGCGTGGACCGGTACGCGGGGTGGTGGTCCACGGCGAGCAGGCCGGGTCCGACGCCCGTGACGGATTCCAGCTGCCGCTCGGCCGAGGTGAGGGCCAGCTGTGTCGCCAGGGTGTCCATGTCGCCGATGTGTGCGGACAGCCAGGCCTGGCGGCCCTGGCCGAGGCAGAACGCGTTCTTCAGGTCCCCGCCGACGGCGAGCGCGGGGGCGACCTCGACCGGCAGGGTGAGCGGCAGCGGGGCGTAGCCGCGGGAGCGGCGCAGGACGAGCGGTTCGCCGTCACGGACGCGTACGACGGAGTCGTCGCAGGGGACGTGGATCGGGCGGTCGTGCGTCAGCCAGGCGTCCGCCAGACCGGCGAACTTGACGAGCGCGTCCGCGTCGTCCGTGACGATGGGTTCGCCGGACAGGTTTCCGCTGGTCATGACCAGGAGCCGGGGCCCCGGCTCGGGGGTGCCGACTCCCAGGAGCAGGTGGTGCACCGGGGTGTACGGGAGCATGACGCCGAGGTCCGGACTGCCGGGGGCCACCTCCGGCGCCGGGAGGGGGCCGGAAGGCGGCGGGGTGTCACGGCGTCGCAGGAGGACGACGGGGCGGACGCGCCCGGTGAGGAGTTCACGCTCCGCCGGGCCGAGGTGCACCAGGGGCTCGATGTCCGCGAGCTCCGCCGCCATCAGCGCGAAGGGTTTGGTCGGGCGGGCCTTGCGCCGGCGCAGTTCGGCGACCGCCGTCGGGTTCGTGGCGTCGCAGGCCAGGTGGTATCCGCCCAGGCCCTTGACCGCGAGGATCGCACCGGCCGCGAGCATCCGCCGGGCGACGGTCACCGGGTCGACGCGCGGGTCCGCCGCGGCCGACTGGCCCGGTCCGGCGACCAGCCGCAGCCGGGGGCCGCACCTCGGGCAGGCCACGGGCTGCGCGTGGAACCGCCGGTCCGCCGGGTCCGCGTACTCCCGCGCGCAGTCGGGGCACAGGGGGAAGCCGGCCATGGTCGTGTGGGCGCGGTCGTAGGGCAGGCCGGTGACGATGGTGAACCGGGGCCCGCAGTGGGTGCACGTGACGAAGGGGTGCAGATGTCTCCGGTCGGCGGGGTCGGCGAGTTCCGCGAGGCAGTCGTCGCAGGTGGCCGTGTCCGGCGGGACGAGGGTCCGGACGGCGCCGTCCTGGCACGAGGGGACGATGGTGAACCCGCTGTCGCCGCGTACGGTGACGCCGGTCGTCTCGACGGACTCCACCCGGGCCAGTGGCGGCGCCTCGGGCCCGACGCGCGCGCAGAACGCCGCCACGTCCTCGGGGTCTCCCTCGATCTCGGCCACGACGCCGTCGGGGGTGTTGGTGACGTGGCCGGACAGCCGCAGGCCGGTGGCGAGGGCGTAGACGTACGGCCGGAAGCCGACGCCCTGGACGACTCCGCGCACGACGACGCGGTGGCGCAGGGCGGGCGTCGGAGGCGCGGCGACCGGTCGTACGGCGGTCACGCGCCGGCCCGGGCCATCACGGGGGTGTGGGTGTCGGCGCCCTCGGCCGCGGCCAGCGCCCGGTCGAGGAGCGTCCCGGCGCCGCGCCCGTCGCGCGCGGAGGTGAGGAGGACCTCGACGCCGGGGTTGACCTGTTCCACGTTGCGGCGGAAGGCCGCCTCGTCGAACTCGGCGGCCGCGGCCAGGTCGGTCTTCGTGACGACCACCAGCTGGGCGAGGCCGAAGGCGGTGGGGTACTTCAGGGGCTTGTCCTCGCCCTCGGTGACGGAGGCGAGGACGACCCGGAGCGATTCACCGAGGTCGTAGCCGGCCGGGCAGACGAGGTTGCCCACGTTCTCCACGAACAGCAGCCGGGTGGCCTCGGGCAGCCAGTCGTGCAGGTGCCGGGCGACCATGTCGGCCTCCAGGTGGCACAGGCCGTCGGTGTGCACCTGCCTGACGGGGACGCCGGCCCGGGCCAGGCGTTCGGCGTCGTTCTCGGTGGCCAGGTCCGCGGTGAGCGCGGCGGTGCTGACGCCCTGTTCGACGGAGAGCCGCAGTGTGTGCTCCAGCAGGGCGGTCTTCCCGCTGCCGGGGCTGGAGAGCAGGTTGACCACCGTCGTGCCGCGGGCGGTCAGTTCGGCGCGCAGGATGCCCGCCGCGGCATCGTTCCTCGCGAGGATCGCCCGCTGCAGGTCGACTACTCGGCACATGATCGGCTCTTCTCCGTGGTGGGTTCGCTGCGTGGTGCGCCGGTCGCGGCGGGATCGGTCCAGCGGACCTCCCGGATCCGCAGTTCGCGTCCGGAGACGAGCTCGACGGCCGCTCCCCCGCAGCCGGGGCAGAGCAGCCGGGGCGGCATGCCGACCTCCCAGACCCGGGAGCAGGGCTCGCAGCGTGCGGTCCCCGGTACCGTCGTCGTGATCAGTTCGGCGCCCTCGACGAGGGTTCCGGCGCAGGCGAGTTCGAAGCAGAAGTGGAGCGAGTCGGCGACGATGCCGGCCAGCTCTCCCGTCTCCAGGCGGATGCTGACGACCCCGGTGGCCCCGCGGGACCGCGCGGCCGTCTCGACCTGGTCGACGACGGCCAGCGCGACGGACATCTCGTGCATCGCTCTCCGTCCGGGGCCGGGGTGGGGTGTCTCTGGGCCGCCATTACAGGACGGGAGGAGTGGGGGTTGCCGCCCGGCTCGCCGGGAGAGCCCGGGGCTGTCGTCCGTTCGGTGCAGCCGGACCGGGCAGCGGTGGTCACGATCCGACGGGGCGCGACAGTCACAACCTGCCGGTCGCATCCCGCTGGTCACATCCCGCTGGTCACATCCGGCTGATGCGCACGTAGCGCTGGATGTCGGGGAGGACGCCCTTGAGGAGGGCCAGGACGGCCAGGGTGGCGGTGACGGCGACGAAGGTGGTGCCGATGGCGTTCTTGTTCATGCTGCTCTCCGTGTCGGGCTTAGACGACGACTTCCCGGCTGACCAGTTCGGTCACCATGCGGACCGCCTCGGGCAGTGCGGCGGCGACCTGCGGGCTGAGTCCCACTCCTTCGTCGAGGCAGGCGGGTTCGCAGCCGACGACGAGGATCCTGCGCGGCGGCGTGGCGCCCGTTCCCGCGCACAGGGTGTCCAGCAGGGCGAGGACGGCGTCGGGCGCCATGCGGTGGCCGTCGAGCGGCACGGCGTGGGGGTCGGCGGGCCGCCCGTCCGGCTCCGTGGCGTCGATCAGGTAGAGCGTCCCCGGCGCGCCGCCCCGGGCGGTGGCGTCGACGAGGACGAGGGTGTCCCAGCCGTCGAGGAGCCGGTAGGCGAGGTGGACGCCGCGGATCCCGACGTCCGACACCTCGACGTGGGGCGGCAGTCGCCGTCCGGCGAGGAGGCGTACGGTCTCGACGCCGAAGCCGTCGTCGCCGAGGAAGACGTTGCCGACGCCCGCCACGAGGGTGCGCGGGGCGGAGCGGGGCTCGCGGGACTCGGGGTGGTTCACACGTCCTCCAGTGCGTGCACCTCGTCGGGCTGGAAGTAGAGGAACCGGCCCTGTTCGCGCCGGATGTCGGCGCCCGGATCGTCCTCCAGGGTCACCGCGATGTGCACGCCGCCGTCGACGTCGTGCAGCACGGCTTCGACCAGGGCGCTGCGGCCGTCCACGAACAGGTCCTGGGCGTCCGTACGGCGCAGCCGGGGGCGGAGGAGCACCCTGCTGCCCGCACGCACGGCGTGTCCGTCGACGAGGACGTGGTCGCGGGCCGGATCGACGGAGGTGTCGCCCGCCGGGTCCCACCACGGGGTGTCCGGTACGAGGAGGTCGGCACCCGGCGGGTGCTGGGGCGCGGTGACCTCCCGCAGGCTGCGTACGGCTCCGTGCAGGCGCTCCAGCACCTCCGGCGGCATGGTGTCCGCCAGATCGATCACGGCCGCGGCGCGTGCGTCGGTTCCCCGGGCCTCGCGCTTCTCCTCGTCGGTGAGGGCCGCGGTGCGCAGGGCGAGGATCTCGTCGATCTCGGTGGCGTCGTAGAGCGCTCCCGGGCTCTCGGGGGCGATGGCCGGGTGGTCGTCGAGGATGATCGGCGAGGAGAGGACGAGGTCGGCGCGGCCGGGTTCGCCCGCCAGGACGGGCCAGGTGTGCCGGTTGTCGCAGGCGGCCACCGCGCCCTTGGCCCATTCCGGCGGGTCGGTCATGGACAGGAAGGACCCGGCGTCTAGGCGGAGCAGGGTGTGTGTGGCGACGAGGGAGTGGGCGAGCGCCGCGTGCCGGTCGGCGTCCGGCAGGGGCTTCCAGTCACTGGTGTTCTGGACCGTGACGGACAGCCGCCTGACCCGGTACGGGCCGTCGAGTTCCGCCGCCGAGATCCGCACGGTGCCGCTGATCGCCTCGCGGCGGCGGACGAGCCGGCCGCGGAGGCGGCCGTCGGCGTCGGTGACCTCCTCGGTCTCCTGGGCGGCGGGGCGGGTGAAGGGCACGGTCACGCCCTCGCCGTCCAGTGCGCCGACGGGGACGGCGAGGGCGATCCGCTCCTCGACGCCTTCGTCCCACGTCGGCAGGACCCGGTCGGAAAGGCGCAGTTCGGTGACGGGAACGTGGCCGCCGTCGTCGCGGAGTTCCTCCACGGTCCGCCGCTGGACGTGCAGGAAGCGGACCTCCAGGGCGAGTTCGGCACCCTGTCGGGGCTCCATCAGGCACGCGGTGTGCTGCGCGGAGTGCTCGCCGGCGGCGTTCCAGGACGGCGGTACGAGGACGCCGAACTGCCAGCGGAACCTGTTCTTCGCGGCCGACGCCCGGTACGGGTAGAGCACGTACCCCTCGAAGAGGACGGCGTCGGCGACCTGCCGGGCGACGGCGAGTCGTGCCTCGGTGCCGGGGGTGAAGACGGTGGTGGTCATCGGGTCCGCTCCCCCGCCCCTTCGAGCAGGGCCTCGACCGTGGCCTGCCAGGACGGCAGGGCCCGGCGCGACCGGTAGGCGAGCAGGGCGTCCATCGCGTCGTTCGGGAGCCGGATCCAGCCGCAGCCCGGGAAGTGCTGGTCGATCATCTCGCGCCAGACCTTCACGGGCATCCGGTGGACGACCTCCTTGTCCCAGGGCACGGGCTCGACGTGGAAGCCGCCGGCGCCGGTGAAGGCGGTCCCGGAGAACAGCAGGAGCAGCGGCACCTCGCCGCCGGACAGCGCCCGGAAGTAGCGGGTCGCGGCGATGTCGGTGTCGTAGGTGCACGGGACGACGAGGTCGGTCTCGGTCTCGCCGGTGAAGCCGGGGACCATCACGGAGACCTGGGCGAACTGCACCGGGTGGAGGCTGCCGCCCCACCGGGAGCGTTCGCCGAACAGGTCGCCGAGCGCCTCGGCCTCCTGGTCGTCGTATCCGCGCCGGGCCGGTTCGATACGGATCTGGCAGCGCAGCGCGAGCGCGTGCACCCGGGTTCCGGGCGTCGCGCCGACGCGCAGCCGGAACACGAGCGTCGGGCCGGCCGCGTAGGCGTCGGCGCGGACGCCGGTGCAGGCGAAGGAGAACTCGGTCACGGCCGGCTCCCCTGCGTGTCGCGCGCCGCTCCGCGGACGCGGGCGAAGACGGCGTCGAGGTCGGAGCGTGCCTCCGCGCCGCCGTCGAAGCCGCGCCAGTGCAGTCGCATGCGGCCCACCAGTTCGTAGCAGACGTCGATCGGCGCCAGGAAGCATTCCGTGCTCCCCCGGTGCCGGCGCAGCAGCAGCGCCTCCACGTCGGGCCGGAGGAGGGCGGCGAGCCGGGTGGCGTCGAGCACGGACTGCCAGGCGGTGTCCTCCAGTTCGCTCTCGGTGGCGCCGGCGGGGCTCGGGTAGAGCGCCACCACCCTGTCGAGGGCGGAGTTGTGGAAGAGGAAGGCGACCGAGACCGGGATCCGCAGCGTCTCCCACACGGTGTCGTCGACACGGTGTGCCGGGTCGGCGAGACAGCGGTCCGGCACGGCCCGGAAGCGGCCTCGCGCCGCGGCCGAGTGGTCCATGAGCTGTGCGCACGCGCCGCAGGCGCAGACCAGGGTCCGCTGGTCGGTGTCGGCCAGGTGGCGGTGGCGCTCACCGGCGAGCCGGGCGCCGCACAGTTCGCACCGCTCCTCCCGGGGCGGCCGCGGCGTGGTGAAGCGCCGCAGGCCGGTGGGTGCGGTGCGCGGTCCCGTACCGGTCGGGAGCCCGGTCACGGGGCTTCGCCCGATGCGGTGCCGGCCTTGGCCGCGCCGGGCGGGCGGGCGCCGATCTGGAGCAGCGCCGGCTCCCGCGCGGCCGCCGGTCCCAGTTCGACGCCGGTGACCTCGGGGGCGAAGCACGCGAGGGCGTCCAGTGCCGCCTGCCGGGTCGCCTCCCGGGTGCTGGGGCATCCGCAGCCGGACGAGGCCTCGACGTCCAGCCGCAGCACCCCGCTCACCGTGTCGAATCCGGTGTTCCGTACGGGCTGCGGCAGGCCGGACAGCGCCCGCTCGATGCGGGTGGGCAGGTCGTCGGGGTGCAGTCCGTGCAGGTTGAGCAGGCTCGCGACGAGTTCGTCCGCGAGCAGTGCGTCCAGCGGTTCGACGGGGGGCCGGGCGCCGGGGCGGCCGAGGAGCTCGACGACGCGGGCGAGCCCGCTGCCGTAGAACTCCATCAGGACCCGCACGAGGTCCTCGGCGGCCGCGACGGCCTCGGCGTCGCCCTTCTCCGCCAGCCGGTCGAGGAGCTCCTCGACCCGCCGGCCCGCCTGTTCGGCGGTCACGGCGCTCATCCGCCCAGTCCGCTCAGGCCGGTGGGGACGTGCATCGCCTTCACCGTGCGGCCGTTGCCGGTGTACATGTGCACACCGCACGGCAGGCACGGGTCGAAGCTCCGAACGGCCCGCATGATGTCGATGCCCTTGAAGTTCTCGGGCGTGTTCTCCTCGAAGATCGGGGTGTTCTGCACCGCGTCCTCGTAGGGGCCCGGGGTGCCGAAGGTGTCGCGGGTGGAGGCGTTCCACGGCGTGGGCGGATACGGGTGGTAGTTGGCGATCTTGCCGTCCCGGATCACCATGTGGTGGGAGAGGACGCCCCGGACCGCCTCGGTGAAGCCGACACCGATGGACTCGTCGGGCACCTCGAACTTCTCCCAGGTCTGGCTGCGTCCGGCGCGGACCTCCGCCAGGCCCTTCTCGGCGCAGTGCAGGGCGACGGCCGCCGCGTACGCCTGGAAGTAGGTCCGGGCGCGGTTGCGCTCCAGGGCGTTGCTCCACTGCGGGATCTTCCACTCGAAGGTGGTCTCCGGCTTGGTGAGCGTCCGGGGCAGGTTGATGACGACGCTGTGCCCGGTGGCCTTGACGTAGCCGATGTCGACCAGTCCGGACAGGGCGGTCGACCAGAGCCGGGCGATGGGGCCGCCGCCGGTGTCGAGCGCCAGGTGGTCCGTGCCGTCGAACCAGCGGGGCGACATCACCCAGCTGTACTTGTCGTCGAAGTTCCGCTTCTGCGGGGCCGGGATGGTGTGCTGGTTCCACGGGTGACGGGGGTCGACGGGGTTGCCCAGCGGGTCGTGCGTGACGAACTGCTCCTGGCCTTCCCAGTCCTCGTAGTACGAGCTGCCGAGCAGGATGCGGATGCCGAGGTTGATCCGGGTGAGGTCGTTGGTCACGAGCTTGCCGTCGACGACGACGCCCGGGGTGACGAACATCCGCCGGCCCCAGTCGGTCATGTTGGCGTACGTGAAGTCGCAGTACTCGGGGTCGTTGAGCGCTCCCCAGCAGCCGAGCAGCACGCGACGGCGGCCGACCTCCTCGTAGCCGGGCAGGGCTTCGTAGAAGAAGTCGAAGAGGTCGTCGTGGAGCGGGACGACCCGCTTCATGAACTCCACGTACCGCATGAGCCGGCTGAGGTAGTCGGTGAAGAGCTGGACCGACGCGATGGTGCCGACGCCGCCGGGGTAGAGCGTGGAGGGGTGCACGTGGCGCCCCTCCATCAGGCAGAACATCTCCCTGGTGTAGCGGCTGACCTGCAGCGCCTCACGGTAGAACTCGCCCTCGAGGGGGTTGAGGGAGCGCATGATGTCGGCGATGGTCCGGTAGCCGTGTTCGGCGGCGTGCGGCGCCTCGGTGCGCTCGGCGAGCTCCAGGACCCCGGGGTTGGTCTCGCGGACCATCTTCTCGCAGTAGTCCACGCCGACCAGGTTCTCCTGGAAGATGTTGTGGTCGAACATGTACTCCGCGGACTCGCCGAGGTTGATGATCCACTCGCCCAGGTGCGGCGGCTTCACGCCGTACGCCATGTTCTGCGCGTACACGGAGCACGTGGCGTGGTTGTCGCCGCAGATGCCGCAGATGCGGCTGGTGATGAAGTGCGCGTCGCGCGGGTCCTTGCCGCGCATGAAGACGCTGTAGCCGCGGAAGACGGACGACGTGCTGTAGCACTCGGCGACCCGCCGCTGCTTGAAATCGATCTTGGTGTGGATGCCGAGACTGCCCACGATCCGGGTGATGGGGTCCCAGGCCATCTCCACCAGGCCGCTGCCGTCCCCCGTCGTCTTCGCCGGAGATGCCATTGTCTGTACGGTGCCCTTCGTCGGTGCTTCGACTTCACGAACAGTGCGGGGGTGCGGGGGTTCCCGGGCGACGGGCCCCCGTCACCATGGCCATCGTCACCACGGCGGCCGGTAACCGGTGGTGATCCGGTCGCCGGTGTGCCGCCACTTCGGCTCCTTGTCCACGGTCCTCGCGGTGATGTCCCGCAGCCGGCGGATCACGGAGCCGTACACGCCGCTCGCGGTGCTGGAGACCGTGGCCCCGGGGGGTTGGTCCATGAACGGCATGAACTTGTCCGGGAAGCCGGGCATCGTGCAGGCGATGCAGATGCCGCCGACGTTCGGGCATCCTCCGATGCCGTTCATCCAGCCGCGCTTGGGGACGTTGCACTTCACGACCGGACCCCAACAGCCCAGCCTGACCAGGCACTCGGGCGAGTCGTACGAGGTGGCGAACTGGCCCTGCTCGTAGTAGCCCGCGCGGTCGCACCCCTCGTGCACCGTCGCCCCGAACAGCCAGGTCGGGCGGAGTCGGTCGTCCAACGGAATCATCGGCGCGGAGCCGGCGGCCTGGTAGAGCAGGTACGTCAGGGTCTCGGCGAAGTTGTCCGGCTGGATGGGACATCCGGGTACGCACACGATGGGGATGCCGGCCCGGGACTTCCAGTCCCACCCGAGGTAGTCGGGCACGCCCATCGCCCCGGTCGGGTTGCCGGCCATGGCGTGGATGCCGCCGTACGTGGCGCAGGTGCCGATCGCGACCACCGCGAGCGCCTTGGGGGCCAGCCGGTCGATCCACTCACTGGTGGTGATGGGCTGGCCGGTCTCCGGGTCGTCGCCGAAGCCGCACCAGTAACCCTCCTGCTTGATGGCCTCGTTGGGGACCGACCCCTCGATCACCAGCACGAACGGGTCGATCTCGCCGCGTTCTCCCTTGAAGAACCACTCGATGAACGTGTCGGCGCCGCCCACCGGACCGCACTCGAAGTCGATCAGCGGCCAGTGGACCGCGATCTTCGGCAGTCCGGGCAGCCCGGCCAGGGCGATCTCCTCGATGCTGGGCTGCATGGCGGCGGTCAATGCCACCGAGTCGCCGTCGCAGCTCAGTCCCGCGTTGATCCAGAGGATGTGGATCGGCTTCTCGTCACTGCCGGGAGCGGCGCCCTGATCGTCGACCTGGGCCTGCTCGGTTGCGTTCATGGGTCGCCTCCTGCGGAGGATGGGGCGGAGGCCGTCTCAGGCCCGCGTACGTGTCAACGGTCGGCCGGACCGGCCGCGGCCGCATCCCAGGCGTCGGGAGAACCCGCGGCCCCGCCCTCCTTTCGGACGAACGCCCGGCGCAGGGAGTGGTAGGGCGCGGTGGGATCGTCGAAGATCGCCCGCATGCGGCTGAGCTCCTGCTCCCGGTGGACGGCGAGGGGTGTGAGCGACTCCCTGGCCTCGTACTCCGCCTTCTTCGCGGCCACTCGGGACGCGACGGCGGGGTGCGCTGCCAGCCGGGCGGCCAAGCGGGTGACCTCGGCGGAGAAATCGGCCGGCCCGCACTCGATGATCCGGTCGACGAGCCCCATGCCGCGGGCGGCCGCGACGGAGACGGGCCGGGCGCCCTGGGTGAGCCGTTCCGCCAGGGCGGGGCCCACCTTCCGGGGCAGGCTGCGGGTCCAGTACTCGGAGCCGTACAGGCCCATGCGCCGGTAGTGGGGGTTGAGGACGGAGCCCGACCGGCACCAGACCTCGTCGGCGGCCAGGGCCAGCATCACGCCGCCCGCGGCGGCGTTCCCGCCGATCGCGCTGACGACGAGCCGGTCGGTGGTGGTGAGCACCGCCTCGACGAGGTCGTTCATGGCGTTGATGTTGGCCCAGGACTCGGCGGCCGGGTCGGTGGCGGCCTCGATCACGTTGAGGTGGATGCCGTTGGAGAAGAAGTCGCGCTGTCCGCCGAGCACGAGGACGGAGGTGGGGCGCCGGCAGGCGGTCTCGTAGGCCCGCAGCAGGCGGCGGCAGTGGTCGGTGCTCATCGCTCCGCCGGGGAAGGCGAAGGACAGCACCCCGACGGGGCCCTGCTCCCGGTAGCGGATGTCGGACCAGGTCCGGCCCGCCTCCGCGTCGACCGGCACGCCGACCGGCGCGTCGACCGGCGCGGGCAGTTCGGGAAGGTCGGGCAGCCGTCCCGCGAGGCCGAGGGCCAGGGTGGCGGGCAGTTTGCACGCCCGCTCCTCGCCCCGTCCCGTACGGGCGCGCAGCTCCGGGATCCAGACGGCGCCGTCCCCCGTGGCGCGGCAGATCGCGCCGGTCCGGGTCGCCAGCAGCTCACCGGGCTCGCCGCGCAGGCCGTCCTCGGCGTGGCCGCCGTGCAGGAACCATTCGGCCCCGAGCAGTTCGTCCAGGACGCCCGGCTGCGAGTCGGCGGCGCGCAGGGCGCGCAGGACCGTCTCGGTGTCCTCCTCCCACGAGATCCGCCGCTGCTCCTGCCGGAACCAGGGCCTGGCCCGGACCCGCCCCGTCTGCGGCTGCGGTACGGCCCCGGCGGCGACCCGCTCGACCGCGAGGTGCACGGCGCTCATGGCGGCGTCGGACAGCTCGTTCCGGTACAGGTCGCTCTTGCCCACCGCCGGAAGCGGGAAGGCGACCGTCGCCCAGACGTCGCCCGCGTCCATCTCCTCGTCGGCCTGAAGGACGGTCACGCCCCATTCGGTGGCGCCCTCGTGGATCGCCCAGTCCAGCGAGGACGGCCCACGGTCGCCGACCGGCCCCGGGTGCACGATCAGACAGAGGCGACTCCGCCATACGTCCCGGGGCACGACCGCCTTCAGCATGGGCGCGACGACCAGATCGGGCGCGTGCCGCTCGACGGCGTCCCGCACCGCCGCCCCGTCGGGCGTGACCTCCACGGATACGGCGTGCCCGTGGTCCTGCAGCTCGGCCCGAGCCCGCTGGGTGAGACTGTTGTAGCTGCTGGCGATGAGCAGAATGCGCATGGCAGCCCTTCCGGGTCGTCGTGGAGGCCCCGCGCCGGAGCGACGGCTCGGTACGCGGCCCCAGCGATCGTCGGACCGCCCTGCGCGGGGAGCGAGGCGACGCCTCCCTCGCCTCACTCGATCGAGACCCGTTTCCCACCACTTGGCGGCGCCCGCCCCCCTCCTGGGTGGCCCACTCGCATGCGATACGGCTCGCGAGCTGCTCGACGGCGGCGGTAGAGGAGGCTCAGCGGGGGCTCGGGCGGCGGCTCAGGCGGGGGCTCAGGCGGCGGCTCAGGCGGCGGCTCAGCGGGTGAAGGCGGCGGTCACGCCGATGGAGTCGGCGCCGCCGACGGCCTGGGCCCAGGAGCTCCAGCGGCCCGTGTTGTAGTCCCCGTCGATCTCCTGGAGACGGTTGCTGCCGTCCACGGCGAAGATGTGGTTCACGTTGTTCGCGGCGGCGCTGGCGATCCGCTTGAAACCGGAGCCGGACATCTTGGTCCAGCCGTTCCACTGGCCGGTGTCGAAGTTCCCGTCGGTGTTCGACCAACCGCCGTCCAGCGCGACAGCGCTCAGGTGCACCGTGTCGCCGGAGGCGGACGCCGCGACGTCCCGCGCGGTGAAGGTGCGAGTAGTCGCCGTCGGTGTTGTGCAGGCTGCCGTCCGGTGCCAGGTTCACCAGGTGCACCGTGTCGGCCGGCCGGGGGGACTGCGCGACACCACCGGTGAACCAGCCGGCGTCGTAGGCCTGGTCGAGCGGCGCGAGGAAGTTCTGGCCCAGCAGGGCGTAGCCGACGTCGTTCGGGTGCAGCCCGTCCGACATCTGTGCGGGCTGCGTCGCCGTGCCCTGGCCGTACCAGCGCGGGGGCGGCGACGTACCGGAAGTGGTGGCCCGCCTGCAGCTCGGTGGCCTCCAGGTGCTGGAGCGCGGAGTTGTAGGCCGGAATATTCGAACCTGTCGATGGCTTACGGCGGGGACTGCCAGATCGACCAGGCACTTCACCACGCACAGGCAGCCCTCGACCTCCAGCCCCTCACCGGCACCGGCCGACGACGGCCCGCCATCCTCGTCAACTCCATGGCCGACGCGCTCCGGGAGGCGGGCCGCTACGCGGAGGCGGAACTCCACTACCGCGAAGCCCTCGCCTCCTGGCGCGAGCAGGGCGCCGCCGCCAACGTGGCCATCACCCTGTCCAATCTCGGCGACGCGCTTCGCGGGCTCGGCCGCCGGGAGGAGGCCCTCGGGGCATTCCAGGAAGCCCTCGACATCTCCGAGCGGACCGGCAATGTCGCCGACTCGTGCGACTTCCTGGTCGTCATGGCCCGCGCGCACGTCCAGTTCGGTGAGTGGGCCGAGGCCCGTGCCCGCGCCCGCCAGGCCCTCGACCTCGCCGACCGCCACCAGCTGGGCTGCCGGCTCAACGAAGCGCACGAAGTCCTCGCCACCATCGAAAGCGCCCGCGAGAAGGAGCACTGAACCCCGACGAACGCCTCATCATCGGGATTTCATCGCTTCTCCTTAGCGTGACCGGGTTCGGACAACGGCTGAACCGAGGGGAAGGACGACTCGATGGCGCGCTGGAGATTCGGAGCGAGGCTGCCGGTGGCGGCCATGGCCGCGTTGGCGGTGATCAGCACGGTGACGGCCGCCGGACCACGGGCCACCGCGGTTCCTGCCTCCGGGGTTACGGCCGCCGGGGCTGCGGCCTCCGAACAGGGGCCGGACAAGCCGACGATCCGCTACACCGAGTACGGCATACCGCACATCATCGCCTCCGACTGGGAGGGGCTGGGTACCGGCTACGGATACGCGGCGGCCAAGGACAACATCTGCACCCTGGCCCAGACGTACCTGATGGTCAACGCCCAGCTGTCCCGTTTTCTGGGGCCCGACGGCAGGGCGAGCCCCGGCGAGCACCAGAACACGACCACCAACCTCAACAGCGACATCTACTTCCAGCGGATCAACGACAACCGGGTCGTGGAACGACTGCTCGACCAGCCCGCGCCCAACGGGCCGGAGCCGGAGGTCAAGGAGGCCATTCGCGGCTACGTCCAGGGGTACAACAGGTACCTGGCCGAGACGGGCGTCGGCAACATCACGGACCCGGCCTGCCGTGGCGCGGCCTGGGTGCGGCCGATCACCGAGCTGGACGTCTACCGGCACGCGCACGCCGAGATCATCATGGGCACCGCCGACGCGCTCCTGGACGGTGAGGTGAACGCCGTGCCGCCAGGGGCGTCGGCCTCCGCCACCGCGCCGGCCGTCTCGCCCGAGCAGACCGCGAGGAAGATCCGTGACGCGATGGCCGCCGCCCGTCGGACGAGCATGGGCAGCAACGCGCTGGCGGTGGGTTCGCAGGGCGTGGCCGAGGGCACGAGCATGATGCTGGCCAACCCGCACTTCCCGTGGCAGGGCAAGAACCGGATGTGGCAGAGCCAGCTGACGATCCCGGGAAGGATCAACGTCACCGGGGCCAGTCTGCTCGGATTCCCCGCGGTCAACATCGGCCACAACGACGACGTCGCCTGGAGCCACACGGTCGCCACGGTGGCCCCGTTCGGGCTGTTCGACGTGCAGGTGGATCCGCTGAACCCCACCAGCTACCTGGTGGACGGCGCGTGGCAGAAGATGACCTCGCAGCAGGTCAGCGTGGACGTACTCAACAAGGACGGCTCCATCGGCAAGGTCACCAGGACCCTGTGGGCCACCCGCTACGGCCCGGTCACCTCGTCGGTCCAGGGCATCGCGCTGCCCTGGGTGGTGAGCGCGCACGCGGTGCGCGACGTGAACATGGACAACCTGCGGGCGCTGAACACCTGGTTCCACCTCGACCAGGCCACGGACGTCCACGACGTGGTGAACACCCTGGAGACCACGGAGGGCGTGCCCTTCTTCAACACCGTCGCCTCCGACCGCAAGGGCAACGCCCTGTACGCGGACATCCAGGCCACCCCGAACATCACCGACGAGCACGCCCAGTCGTGCCTGACCGCGACCGGCCAGCTGCTCTTCAACCAGTCGCTGCGGCTGCCGAACGTACCGCCGGTCTCGATCTTCGACGGCAAGCGCAGCGAGTGCGACTGGCCGAACGACCCGAACGCGGTCGCCCCGGGCCTGCTCGACCCGCACAAGCAGCCGCGCCTGATCCGGTCCGACTACGCGGGCAACGCCAACGACAGCGCCTGGCTGCCCAACCCCGAGCAGCCGCTGACCTTCCCCAGGGTGATGGGTGACATGGCGGCGCCCCGCTCGCTGCGCACCCAGGAGCTGCTCCTGACCGCGCAGAACCGGATCGACGGCACCGACGGCCTGCCCGGCCGGGGCTTCACGCCGGCGAACATGCGGCAGTTGCTGTTCGCCGACAACAGCAGGGCGGCCGACCTGGCGCTGGACGCCACGGTGACGGCGTGCCAGAACACCCTGTTCGGGCTCGTCGTGGTGGACGGCAACCTGGTCGACATCAGTGAGGCGTGCCCGGTCCTGGCCGCGTGGAAGAGCCACAAGTACACGTCGGACAGCAGGGGCTCCTGGCTGTTCGAGAACTTCTGGGCGTATCTGCAGAACGGACAGGCGATCGAGAAACTGCCGTGGCGGATCGGCTTCGACGCCCATGATCCGGTGCACACGCCCAATTCCCTGGACTCCGGCAACTCCGCAGTCCGCGACGCGCTCGCCCGGGCGGTCCTCGCACTGCGCAACGCGGGCGTCGCGCTGGACGCACCGCTGTCGAGCATCCAGAACGTCACCCGCAGCGGTGAGAAGATCCCGATCCACGGCTCGATCCACGAGCTGGGCGTACTGAACGTGGTCACCCCCGCCATGGTCGACGGCAAGGTGGACATCGTCTTCGGGTCCAGTTTCATCCAGCAGGTGCGGTTCACCGCCGACGGGCCGCCCGAGGCGTACTCGCTGCTGGCCTACTCCCAGTCGGCCAACCCCAACTCGCCGCACTACGCCGATCAGACCCGGCTGTTCTCGGCGGGCCAATGGGTGACCGAGCGGTACACCGAGGAGCAGATCGCGGCCTCGCCGGTGCTGGAGGTCAAGGTCCTGTCCTGAGCGGGTGCGCCGGGGACCCCGGCCAGGGTCCCCGGCGTGCCCCTGCCATCGCTTCATCGCTATTTCATCGCCGCCTCATAGGTTTCGTTCCACGCAACGACAAGGCTCAGAAGGGGGAACTCCGTGACAAAGACGTCGAGCCGTTGGCGCGTGGTACTGGCGCTGATGGTCGCCCTCGTGGGGTTCGCCGCGCCGGCCGGCGTGGCCCGGGCCGACGACGGTGGCGGCGCGCCGCCACCGCTGACGGACGGCTTCGGCCTGACCCAGGTCGACACGGCGCAAGGCACCGCGACCAACTTCTTCATCACCGTGACCACGCCCGAGGTCACCGGCAGGCACCACATCAAGATCATTCTGCCGAGCGGCTACTACGCCGACCCGGCAAGGCGTTATCCGGTGCTCTACTTCCTGCACGGTTCGCCCGACGACCCGATCCAGCAGAACTATCCGGCACTGACCACGTCGAACCAGATGATCACGGTCATCCCGGACGGCGGGGCCCGGGGCTGGTACGCCAACTGGCTCAACCAGAACACCGCGATCGGCGCGCAGAACTGGGAGAACTTCCACCTCAAGCAGGTCATCCCGTTCATCGACGCGAACCTGCGGACCGTCGCCACCAAGAAGGCCCGGGCCGTCGCCGGTGTCTCCATGGGCGGGTTCGGCGCCTTCCACTACGCGCAGGACCGCCCGGACCTGTTCGGCCAGACCGCGTCCCTGTCGGGCGACATCGACCTGTCGGCCGACTCCATGGACCTGCGGCTGGCCGCCGTCGCCACCGTCGTCGACGCGCAGGGCGCGATGTGCGCCTCGTCCTCCGGTGTCTGCGACCCCGACAACGACCCGTACAAGCCCGGTGTGGACAGCGACGCCCTGTTCGGCTCGCCCTACCCGGTGTTCAACGTCGACTGGCGGTGGAACGAGGTCGACCCGTCACAGCACATGGACAAGCTCAAGGCCGGCGGGGTCGGGGTCTCCATCTACGTGGGCAACGGGCGTGGCGACGTCACCGACCTGGAGTTCTGGGTCGAAGGCGCGTCCAAGCACGTCAAGGACCGCATGGACGCCCTGGGCATGTCGTACCACTACGTCGACTACGGCGACGGCGCCGCCTGGGGCACCAACTGCAACGGCGGCCACAACGGCTGGTGCTGGGAGAGGGACCTCCAGGACCTCGTCCCCCGGCTGGAGCGGTCCTTCGCCTCCTGACCGTACGGGAGCCTCCGGGCCTCCGGGACGGACCGCCAGCGCGACCGTCAGCACCACACCCCTTCACAGGATTTGAGGAGCAGCACCATGCGCGCGACCAGGATCACATCCGCGTTGGCCGGTCTACTGCTGGCCGTGGGAGTGTCGGCGACACAGGCGCCGACGGCCGCGGCGCAGGCGGCGGCCTCCTGCGACGGCACCTACACGATCGTCGTCGGCGGCACGGGAAGCACATGGGACAACGACGGCTTCCGGGGCAACATCCAGCAGCACGTCGGCTATCCCACCCAGATCCCCAACGGCGCGAGCACCCGCGCGGGCGTCGACGAGCTGAACCGGCTCGTCCGCAACCAGCGTGCCGCCTGCCCCGACCAGCACGTCAAGATCGGCGGATACTCGCTGGGCGCCGGGGTGGTGCACGTCTGGGTCACCGAGAACTGGCAGACCTTCGGAAACGTCAACGCCATCCTCATCGCGGACCCCAAGCGCCAGGGCCCGCCCGGAGCCAACGGCGGAGCCGTGCCCTTCGGCGGCTTCGTCGGCGCCCCGCTGGCCGGCGCCGACCGGTTCTTCGGCAACGTCCCCGTCAAGACGATCTGCAACTGGGACTACGTCTGCGACGAGTCCGCCGGCATCTGGACCTACCCGTACAACCACATGCACAACTACGACGTGGACTTCGACATGGACCACCACAACGACAGCGCCAACGAGGAGTGGTACAACGGCGCCTGGAACCCCGCCTCCTGGTAGCCCGTGTCCCCACGTCCCCGCGCGCCCGGCGGCCTCACCGGTCCCGGGCGCGCGGTGCCCGTCCCCGCCCCGGTCCCGGGCGCGCGGTGACGGTCTCGCCCACGCTCGCCGTGACGGTCCGGTCAGTTCGTGGGTCCGGGGAGGCCCAGGCCGGCTTCGTCGCCGCGCAGGATCATCTCGTACGTCCCGCGCAGCATCCGGCTCGGCGGCACCCCCAGGTCGTCGGCCAGCCGGCGACGTGCGCGGTCGAACACGGACAGCGCGTCGGCCTGCCGGCCACCGCGGTGGAGCGCGCGCATCAGCATCGCCGCGACCGGCTCGTGCAGAGGATGCGCCGCGGACAGGGCGTACAGCTCCGCGGTGGCTTCGGCGAGCCGGCCGAGCCGCATCTGCGACGCCGACTTCCGCCGCACGACGGAGATCCTGCGTTCGGTGAGCCGCAGCCGCTCCAGCTCGGCGAGCGGCCCCGGCAGGCCTGCCAGGGGTTCCCCGCGGAACAGGTCCAGGGCCTGGGAGCACAGCCGGACCGCCTCGGCCGGCTCACCCGCCCGGACGGCCGCCCCGGCCTCGACGACCAGTCCGTCCATGACCGTCACGTCCACTTCGGCGGCGCCGGGCACCAGCCGGTACCCGCACCGCTCGTGCTCGATCAGCCCGTCCGGACCGTCGCCGACGTGCAGGGCCTTGCGCAGTCGGTACACGTACACCGGGACCACGTTCGTGACGGGATGTTCCATTCCCCATACCCCGTCGAGCAGTTCCTGCCGGCTGATGGCCCGCCCGGCGCCCAACGCCAGCGCAGCCAGTACGGCCTGCTGACGCAGATGCCCCAGTTCGAGAGGCCGCCCGTCCACCCATGCCCGCAGTGGCCCGAGGACCGAGATCCGTACCCGCGGTCCGATCACCGGACCCACGTCCGTCCTGGGGACGGCCGCGCGGGGGCCGTGGCCGGGCACGACCAGACCGCAGTCGAAGGCGTGCACGATGGCGGCGGCCCGGTCGCGCAGGCCGAGTCTCGCGAGGATCCGTGCGACGTGTCCGGCCACGGTTTCCTCAGCCAGGTCGAGCGCGGCGGCGATCTCGTCGTCCCGCAGCCCGCAGCCGATCGCGTGGAGCACCTCGCGCTCCCGCTGTCCGAGCACGGCGCCCATGGGCCGGCCGATGGTCGCGGTCGTCGGCATCACGGCCCTCCGGGCTGCGGTCTCGTCGGTCTGGCGGACAGGCCGACAAGCTAGCGGCGCCGGTTCCGGGCCGGGCATCCGGAACGATCCGGGGTGACACACGACGCCTCGACCGGCAAGGGTCCGCCCCTCCGGCCGGCGGTGAGGTGGGCGGCGCGGAGCTCCGGCCACGACGGCCTCGCGTTCGCCTTCCGGGCGGACGCGGCAGCGTGACTGGCCGGAAGTTGACGCATGCTCAGCTCCGGCCGGGCCACGGCCCACGTACGGTACGAGAGCCCGTTCCACCTCGTGGAACCGTGGCCCGCGGCGCCCCGAGGACCGTCCCGGACCCCGTGGATCCGCGGGCGCCGCCCTCCCGCCTTTGTGACGGGAAACCTGATGGACCTCCCTGGTCCGACCACGCCATCCTTCAGATGTGCCGCGCCCACCAGGGAGGTTCGTCCGTGTGTGGCGGACGGGCCGGGCGTGGACGGGGTGCCGAGGCAGTAGGGGTCATGAGCGGGATTGTCATTCATCTGCCGCGAGGCGGCCGCGCCCCGCACTCGGAACCGGGCGCGGACCCCGTGACGCTGCGGCTCGGCCCCGGTGAGGTGGCCCGCTTCGGACGCGGCTCCGCGACCAGTCCGGTGGAGCTGCGCCTGGAGGACGCGGCGATCTCCCGCCTCGCCGGGGAGATCCGGGTGACGGACGATCACTGGCAGCTCAGCAACCACAGCGCCACGCAGACCTATCTGGTGGAGAACCCCGAGGGCGCCGGAGAGTACCTGAGGGTTCCGCCACGGCGGGCCGGCGCGCCCATCCCGTTCGAGTTCGCCCGTGTCGTGCTGCCCACGCGCGGCGGGACGACGGCCGCCTTCCAGGTGTTCGCACCCGACCACGTCTACCTCGACCCCGACCGCGCGGGCGGCTCGTGGGGCACTCACACCCTCATGGCGTACTCGCTGGACGAGACGGCCATCTACTTCCTCGTCCTGGTCGCGCTCTGCGAACCACGGCTGCGGGACGAGTCGCCGCTCGCCGTGCCGACCACTCCTCAGATCGTCGAACGGCTGGCGGGCCACCCCGGCTGCGTCGGCCTGACGTCACGGGCGGTCAGCTCCCACATCGACTACCTCGCCGAAGAGAAGATGCGGCTCAGCACCCCGGCCGAGCGGCACGCGCCGAGCCGGAGCGCCCGCCGCAACGGCAAGCGCGAGGCGGTCGTCTCCGTCGCGCTGCGGTTCGGTCTCGTGCGCGAGGAGCACCTCGCCCTCCTCCCGCGCCGGGGCGCCGCCGGGCCCCGGGAGCCAGAGCGGGCAACGCTGCGATGAACCCGGGTGGTGGGGCGGGGCGCGGCACGGCCGACGCCCCGGACCGCGGTGAGCGCACCGACGTGCTCCCGCGCGGCCACCGCGTCGGGCGCTGGGAGGTCAGGGAGCCGATCGGCGCCGGCGGCTGGGCGACCGTCCACGCGGGCCTGGACGCCGAGTACGACGGTGACCCTTCGGCGGGTCCGCGCGAGGTGGCCCTGAAGTTCCTGCCGACGGCCGGGCTCGCGCCGCGCCAGGCGCGGAAGGTCGCCGAAGCGGCCCGACGCGAGGTCGAACTGGCCCGCAGCGCCCGCCACCCACGGCTGATCCGCCTCCTCGACTCCGTCGTGCTCAGCGAGCCGGACCGTCCGTCCCTGGACGGTGCGATCGTCCTGGTCATGGAGCGTGCCCGGGGCAGCCTGCGGGACGAGCTCGGCACCGGGGTGACCGAGGCCGAGGCCGGCCGCCTGTTCGCCGGGATCTGCGAGGGACTGGCCCATCTGCACCGCAGCGGCTGGGTGCACGGGGACCTCAAACCGGACAACGTGCTGCTCATGCCGGACCGTTCGGTCCGGCTCTCCGACTTCGGGCTCGCCGCCGAGCTGACCGGCGCCGACGGCACCCACGGCTACGCGCCGCCCATGGGAACCATGGACTACCTCCCGCCGGAACGCTGGAAGGCCCCGCTCGGCGAGCAGGGCGTACGGATCCGGCCCACCGCCGACATCTGGGCCCTCGGCGTCATGATCCACGAGGTGTTCACCGGCGGTGCCTCCCCGTTCCCGGGCGCCACGCCCGTCTCCCGGGGTGCGGCGGCGCAGGAGTACGCGGACGGGCGCGCCCCGCTGCGCATGGACGACGCGGTGCCGCCGTTCTGGCGTGGCCTGGCCGCCGACTGTCTGGCGCCCAGCCATGCGGCGCGCGCCGGACACACGGCGGAGCGCCTGCTCGCCCGGATCACCGCCCATCTGGCCGCAGCGGGGCCGGCCGCTCCGCCCCCGCGCCGCGGGCGGCGCCGTGCCGCGCTCGTCGCCCTCAAGGCGGGTACGGCCGCCGCGCTGCTCTGGTCGGCCGCCGCCGACGAGGGGGTGGCGGCCCTGCCGGACGGCGTCGTCGACCCCGTCGCGCACGTCCGGGTGTTCAACGCCGACCTGCCGTGCCGGCTGCGGCCCACCCGGGACCCCGAGTGCAGCCTCGGCCTCGCCATCGACCCGATGCGGGCCTACACCGCGGACAACGTGGTGCCGAAGCGGGTGTGGCACGGCGATCTCCTGGACGTCGACTGCGCGTTGGCGCACGGGAAGCCCATCGTCGACGAGGCCGACGCCGTCTCCACCGAGTGGTTCCGCGTCCGTCTCGCCCCGCACACCGCTCCGCCCGTCGCCTGGCTGCCCGCCGTCCGCACCCGGGACCACCCCGCGCTCCCCGCCTGCCCCGCTCCCTCCCGCCACCCGTAGGGGTCACTCCTCAGGGGTCGCTCCTCGATCCTCCGCATGCTCGCCGCCTCTTCGCGGCGCTGTCACTCCGGAGCGTTCCGGGTGCCGCCTGCCGCGCGCCGCTGGCTACCTTGCCTGCCCGGTGCCGAGGCGTCCCGCCCGGCACGGCAACGTGGCCTGCCGCAGGGCGACTTGCGGAGCAGAGGAGCAGCAACGTGTCTGGCGAAGACCCACGTCGTACGAGCCGCGGGAGACGCGGCGCAGCGGTTCTGCTGATCATGACGGCCCTGTCGCTGCCGGGCGGCCCGGCCTGGGCCCAGGGCCCCGGCCCGGTCCCCGGCCCGCTCGCGCATCTCGCGCCGGCCGACGAGTACTGCGACATCCCGCCGGACCGGGACATCGCGGTGACGCGCAAGGTGTACGAGGTCGGGCAGCGCCGGGGCGTCTCCGACAAGGTGATGCTGGCCGGCTTCGAGACCGGCTGGATCGAGTCCCGTATGAACAATCTGGCCTGCGGGGACCGGGACTCGCTGGGCGTGTTCCAGCAGCGGCCCTCGCAGGGCTGGTGCGAGCCCGCGCAGTGCCTCGACGTCGACTACGCCGCCAACAAGTTCTTCGAAGTGGCCCAGCAGATGGAGCCCGACTGGGAGGGCAGCACCGCCGGCGAGCTGGCCCAGGCCGTGCAGCGCTCCGCCTACGGCTGGAAGTACGACACGGCCGAGGACAAGGCCCGTGCGATGCGGGACGAGGCGTTCCAGCCGTACGGCACGATCGGCGCGAAGTACGCGGCGCTGGGCGGCGACGGGGGCCCACTCGGCGCTCCGGTGCGCGCCGAGGAGGACGCGTCCCTGGGCGGCCGCTTCCAGCTGTTCCGGAACGGCATCGTGATCTGGCACCCGGACGTGGCGTACGCCGTGTACGGGGACATCCTCCAGCGCTTCTGGGCCACCGACGCCGAACGCCGCTGGGGCTTCCCCACCATGGACGAAGCCGACGCCGCCACCGCCCCCGACGGCACCCGAGGCCGCTACCAGTTCTTCGAACACGCCCTCTTCCTCTGGTCACCCCAGACCGGCACCCACATCGTCCACGACGCCATCTACGACGCCTTCCACGCCGCAGGCCACGAAGCCGCACTCGGCTACCCCACCACCGACGAGACGACCGAACCCGGCGGCGTCAAACAGGTCTTCCAGAAGGCCACCATCCACTGGAGCGCCACCGACAACCACACCTGGATCACCACCAACTGACGCGGAGGCACTGATGAGATCACGGAATCTCCAGCGCGTCCTGGGGACGTTGGCCCTGCTGCTCGCGGCGCTCGCCGCGACGCTGACCACGGCACCCGCCGCGGGCGCCTCGGTGCCGGACGGCGCGATCGGGCGCGGCGAGGTGATGGACCGCTCGTGGTCGTGGGTGGCCGAGCAGGTGCCGTACAGCTGGGACGGCTGCCACGAGAACCAGTACGGCTGTTACCGCCCCGACTGCTCCGGCTTCGTGTCGATGGCCTGGAACCTCAGCAGGGCACTGACCACCTGGGACCTGTGGAACGTCACCTACGACATCCCCGCGAGCGAACTGCAGCCCGGTGACGCCCTGCTCATGGACGTCGACGGCGGTACACACCACGTGGCGCTGTTCGTGCGGTGGGCCGATCCGGCGCACACCCAGCCGGTGGTGCGCGAGGAGTACGACTTCGGGCACGTGGCCGAGGAACGCGTGTGGGCCAACGGGCTGCGCGGTTTCTCGCCGCGCCGCTACAACCAGCTCGACGACCGGATCCCGTACGGCACGATCGCGGTGAAGTACGACAGCATGGGCGGCCCGAACGGCGTCCTGGGCGCGCCGGCCACCGGTGAGCGCGACTCCGCGCTGGGCGGCCGCTTCCAGGTGTTCCAGAACGGCATGATCATCTGGCAGCCGGACGTGGCGTACGCGGTTCGCGGCGACATCCTGCAGCGCTTCTGGGCCACCGACGCCGAACGCCGCTGGGGCTTCCCCACCATGGACGAAGCCGACGCCGCCACCGCCCCCGACGGCACCCGAGGCCGCTACCAGTTCTTCGAACACGCCCTCTTCCTCTGGTCACCCCAGACCGGCACCCACATCGTCCACGACGCCATCTACGACGCCTTCCACGCCGCAGGCCACGAAGCCGCACTCGGCTACCCCACCACCGACGAGACGACCGAACCCGGCGGCGTCAAACAGGTCTTCCAGAAGGCCACCATCCACTGGAGCGCCACCGACAACCACACCTGGATCACCACCAACTGACGCGCGGCGCGAAGGCGCGGCCCCGGTGTCCGGGGCCGCGCCTGTGTCAGGTCCGGGCCTCGTGCTCAGGGGGTCACGGGTTGATGCCGTCGTACTGGAGGACCCGGTAGGCGGTGGTCTGCTGGTTCGCGTCCGAGGACCACTGCGACACGATCAGGGTCAGCGACGTCGCACCGGCACTTCCCGGGTGGATGTACCCGCCGTACAGGAACGGCAGCTGGGGCTTGCCCCAGTGGCTGATCGGCCAGGAGCTGTTCCCGACGATCTGCACCTTGGGGGCCGACCAGACGGCGTCGGGCCGGGACGCGGTGCGGGTGCAGATCGAGTAGTCCGCCACGTCCAGATAGCTCATGCAGTACCGGCCGCCGATGCGCTTCACGGAGAACTCGCCGATGTTGTTGCCGGAGAGGATGACCGACGGGCCGACGTCCCTGGTCCACTGCCAGCGCCCGTCCAGATAGGCCCAGTTCTCCTGCGCCCCGAAGTTCCCCGCCCGGAACTCGTCCGGCGTGATCCGGAAGAGCTGGATCGCGCCGCCGTCCGCCGTGTTCTTGTGTCCGCCGTTCCAGCGCTTGGAGAAGATGTACAGATAGCCGTTGTCGATGCCCGCGAACGACCACATGCCGTACATGCTCTGGTTGGCGCCGAGGCGGTCACCGGGCCAGTGGTAGGGGTAGTCGTGCCAGGTCACGCCGTGGTCGTCGGAGTAGGCCACGCCGGACATCAGCGACCCGTCCCAGCCGGCGGGCGGGTCCCAGGTGAACACCGAGGTGTACTGGATGTAGGTGCGGCCGCCGAACTCGATGCAGTCGTTGGGGATGCGGGAGACCTCGGTGTCGCCGTAGCCGTTGTCCTCGTTGTGCCGGTAGTCGAAGAGCTGGGCCGCCGCACCACCCGTCGGCATCGCCCAGGTGAAGGAGATCGGGGTGCCGCCCGAGCTGTCGAACTCCGCCTGGTTCAGCATCACCGGGGAGCCGATCCAGTCACCGGTCTGCCGGGGCCCCGTCCAGCTGTCCCCGAAGACGTAGCCCCACGTGCCGTCGTGCTCCCGGAAGTACGGGATGCCGAGGTCGCCCGAGACCAGCCCCTGGGCGCTCGCCGAGTCCCCGGGCTGCTCGCACAGCGGCGTGCCGACCTGGCCCGCCAGGGCCGCGCCCCGGGTGCCGCGTGGCACGGCGGACGCGGTTCCGGGCGCGGCCACGGCCAGTCCCGCGCCCACGGCGAAGCCCATCCCGGCCCTCAGTGCGGTCCGCCTGCTGGGCACGTGGCCGGGCTGGGGCGGGTTCGTCATCTCTCGGTCCTCCATGGTCACGACCAGCTCCGGTTCGGTTCGCGTTCTGCGCACGGGACCCCTTCCTCGTACCGGGTCGTGGGCGCGGCGGCGTGGTCCGCCGTCGGCGACCCGCAAGGTAGCCAGGGGCGCACGGCGCGAGGCATCCGGAACGTTCCGGGTTCCGCTCCTCCTTCCCCCCCCCGGATAGGAGCTCAGGTGTGGGATGGTGGAAGGGATGGAGCGTTCTGGCAGCCCTCGCAGCTGCGCTCTTCTGTTTCCAGGGCTGGTACCCCGTCCGAGGGGGAGCCCGCTGTGAAGCCTTACACCGGCGCGATGACCCCGGCCTTCCGGGCGACGAGGCAGCGGCGGCGCATCGGCTGCGCCGGCTCGTCGTCAGGGTGCCGGGCGTGACCTCGTAGCGGTTACGGCGCCCGTTGCGCACCCGAGTGAGGTACCCGGCGCCCTCCAGCTCCGTGACGATGGCCTGCGCGGCGCTCTCGGTGAGCCGGCAGCCCTGGGCCGTGTCACGCAGCCGGATCTCCGGATCCGCGACGATCATGGCGAGGTCCGGGCGTGGTTCGTGACGAACGTCCAGTTGGTCCGAGGCTTCACCGGCCCCATGTCCGGAATTGTATGATTTGCGATTCCGGTCTGACCGTCACCGGAACCAGGGTTCCGGTGACGGTCCCGAACCGGATGCCGGTCAGCGCGGGTTGCCCCGGGCCTTGAGCGGGGTCGTGGGGAGCTCCGGGGCGGGCAGCGGGGCGCCGGGGTAGCCCTTCACCTCACCGAAGCGGTCGCCCGACATCCAGTCCTCCCGCGCCTGGCGGATCTCCTCGTCCGTGCGGGCGATGAAGTTCCACCACATGATGATCTCCTCCTCGAACGGCGTGCCGCCGAGCAGCACGGCCCGCGCGCGCTCCGCGGACTCGTTGGTGAGCGTGAGCGCGGAGCGCCCGGTGCCGGCGTAGCCCAGTTCGGCAGGGCGCAGGAGGGTGCCGTCGAGGCGTACGTCGCCCTCGTCGACGAGCAGGCCGTGCTCGAAGGCCGGGTCGACGTCGAGGGTCACGGACGCGCCGGGGTCGAGGAGGAGTTCGGCGCCGAGCAGCGGGGTGAAGGTGCGCACCGGCGAGGTGTCGCCGGCGACCGTGCCGAGGAAGACCCTGATGTCGGCGCCGTCGACGCGGAGCGGCTTGGGGGCGTGGTGCTGGAAGTCGCGGGGGGCGTGGCGGTGTGCTTCGGGGAGGGCCACCCACAGCTGGACGCCGTGCAGGACGGTGGTGTCGGGTGTGGAGACCTCGGTGTGGGCGATGCCGTGGCCGCCGGTCATGAGGTTGAGTTCGCCGGGCCGCACGAAGGCGTGGGTGCCGAGGCTGTCGCGGTGCTCGATCTCGCCACCGAAGAGCCAGCTGACCGTCTGCAGGCCGGTGTGCGGATGCGGGGCCACGTCCATGCCGCCGGAGTCGGCGACCCGGTCGGGGCCGTAGTGGTCGGCGAAGCACCAGGCTCCGATGAGCGTCCGGGACCGCTGCGGCAGTGTGCGTCGTACGGTCATCGCTCGCGGTCCGCCCAGCGGGACGTCCCGGGCGGTGAGGATCTCGACCTCCGCGTCACCCATTTCCCGACCCCTCTCACTCTCAGCTAGTTTCATTTTAAACAATCATGGACGATGATAGCCGTGAAGACGAGCGAAGGAGCAACAGGTGAGCGACGACAGCACACTGGCCCCGGCGGCCCTGCGGGCCCGGCGGATCCACCTCGACAAGCAGAGCCCCGCCGCGTACCAGGCGCTGGTGAAGACGGCCGAAACCGTCCGCACGACCGCCGCCGAGGCGGGCCTCGACCGGATCCTGGTGGAGCTGGTCAACCTGCGCGTGTCGCAGCTCAACGGCTGTGCCTCCTGCCTCGACGTGCACACCAGGGCCGCGCTGCGGGCCGGCGAGACCACCCGGCGCCTCGGCGTGCTCGCCGCCTGGCGGGACACCGAGCTGTTCACCCCGCGCGAGCGCGCGGCCCTCGCCCTGGCGGAGGCCACGACCCATCCGGCGGACGCCCTCGCCCAGGAACGGGCCTACGCCGACGCCCGCGAGGTCCTGGACGAGGACGAGATCTCCGCGGTGCTCTGGGTCGCCATCACCATCAACGCGTTCAACCGGGTCTCGATCCTCAGCAAGCACCCCGTCCGCGAGGCCACGACGGCTCCGCGCTGAGCCTCGGGACACCCTTCTAGGGCGCCGTGGCCCAGCCGGCGTCCGGCGCGGAGAGGCGCCACAGCACCACCGCGCCCGCGAGGAGCAGGCCCAGCGTCACACCCAGGGCCACCGGGATCCCGGCCTTGAGGAGCGCGGCGCCCGCCAGGGCGCCGAGGAACATCGCCAGGACGTTGAGGACGCGCCGGCCGCCCGGGCCGGGGTCCGCGGCGATTCCGGTCAGGGTCATGGTCAGCACGGTCGTGACGAGGTGGGGCACCCCGAGGCGCCGGGCCACCGCGTTCTGCAGGCCCATGGCGAGGGCCAGCAGCACGATCGGGGTGTACTCGACCCCGGTGCCCGTCCTACCGTGCGCCGCGCCCGCCGTGCCCAGCGCCACGGCGACCAGCGCCGACTGTACGGCCATGGCCGAGGCGAGCAGCCTGCCGCGGTGCGCCCCGAACCGCAGCCGCCCGCCGAACCGCAGCCCGAAGCGGCCGCCGAACGCGGCGCCCGCGAGGAAGGCCGCCAGCGCGGCGGCGGAGGCGGGCGCGGACAGCTCCGCGCCGCCGGCCAGCGCGAAGCCGAGGAACACCACGTTGCCGGTCATGTTGGCGACGAAGACGTGCCCGAGCCCGAGGAAGCTCACCGCGTCCACCAGACCCGTCACGACCGTCAGGGCCAGCAGGACCGGTGGGAGCGGCCCGTGCCGGTCCCCCTTCGGCGGGACCAGCGTGCGGGCCGCCTGCACCAGCAGCGTACGCATCCCCGGATGCTCCTTCCGCGACGACGGCGACGGCCGCGGTCCCGGGCTGTCCGGCCCCGGAGTCGGGCTCCTGACGGTCAGTCGACCGCCGGGAGGCTGTCCATGAAGGAGGACACCGAGAAGACCGCGCGGCCGGGACCCGCCGGGCCGTAGCCGGGCGGCGAGCTGAGGCCGTGGGACTCCATGGTCGCGCGGTACGCGTCCAGAAGCCGGATGTGGTACTCCAGCGGCGCGCCCGCCGGGTTGGCCTTGCCGAGCGGGGTGGTGGGCTCGGGGCACCAGGTGGTGAAGCGGGGCGTGATGCCCCGGGACATGAAGTACTCCAGGCCCTCCGTCGTCGACGCGATGGCCTCGTCGACCGTCGTGAAGCCGAACGGCTCAGCCATCTCCACGCCCGCCACGAAGTTGGGGATGACGTTGCGCGGGCCGAAGACGTCCGCGGAGTCGAGGATGCGGCGGTGCCACTCGTCGCGGCCCACGTAGCGCTCCTTGCCCGGGCAGTACAGCTCGAACAGGCGCTTGTCCCACACCTCGTAGTTGGGGTGGTAGATCTGGATGCCGTAGTCCTTGAACCGCTGTACGTCGGCCTTGGGCAGCGCCTGGGCGACGACCTTGCCGATCCAGCGGCCGGGGAAGCGCTCCTCGATGGCCTCGGCGTACTGGCCGTAGAAGTCGGCCTCGTCCTTGCCGCCGATGTGCGAGGTGACGGCGCCTCCGGTGAGGGTGTACGCGGTCGAGGCGCCGGCCGTGTCGTACCGGTCGATGATCTCCAGCGCCTCCAGGACCTCCTCGACCGGCTTCACACCGGTGTAGGGGCGTCCGGCGGCCTTGTGCTGGCGCCAGTTGTGGTTGATGTCGCAGTACTGGCACTCCTCCTTGGCGCCGAAGTACTGGCACACCCGGAAGACCGTCAGATAGACGAGGTAGCCCCACTGGATGGTGGGGGCCACCTCCATCACGGACTTCCCGTTGGCGAGCGTGTGCCGGTAGTACTCGGGCATCGGCGGCAGGCCGACGTCCGCGATCCGGCGGCCGTCGAGGTAGAGACCGAGCATCCCGTCCTCGCCCGCGGCGACCCGGTACGGCGACGCGGGGTTCACCCGGACGGAGACCACCGTGCGGCGCAGCTCGTACGGGCCGCCGGTGAGCACGATCTCCTCCGGCGGGCGGCGCAGCGCGGCCTCTCCCAGCTCGGGCAGGGTGCGGTGGTCGAAGGAGAAGATGAAGTACGACTTCGGCTTGACCTCACCGGACGCCTCGTCGCCCGAGTCGGTGAGCGCCGAGTCGTCGAACGCGATGCCACCGCGCAGCAGGTCCTCCTTGATCACCGCCTCCTTCGGGACGTGCGGGAAGCGGTGCATGAGGTCTTCGACCTCGTCGGTGCGGCGGATCATGCCTGGATACATCTCCTCGGTCGTGCGGTCGCGAGCCGTGCGTGGTCGAGCCGTGCGTGGTGGGACCACCGACCTACCCTAGGACGGCGCCGGCGGACCCGGCATCCGGCCCCGGTCGCAGAGCGGCGTACGCCCCGGGACGGAGGCCGCAGGCCCGCCCGCGCCCCCGCCCGTCCGTGCGCTCAGAAGTTGCCGTAGTTGACCTGCCAGGTCGGCAGGCCCATCCGGCGCCAGACCGCGACCACCCGGTCCCGGTCGTCGAGCGAGACCCGGACCGCGTAGCGGTGGCGGACATGGGCGTCGAACAACTCGGCCTTGACCAGGTCGTCGGAGCGGCCGTCACCCGACGCGCGCATCCACAGCTCGTCGTACGGGACCCCGTGGCGCGCGAGCCACGCCTCCGTCAGCTCCCGGTGGTCCTCGCTGCGGCCGGAGAGCAGCACGACGCGGTCGCGGTGGGAGCCCTGGAAGGCACGCAGGGCGTCGCGCACCGGGACGTTGAGCAGGTCGAGGTCGCAGCGGGTGAAGTCGTACGGGCCGCGGTCGCCGCGCAGCGCCAGGGTGCCGTCGATGTCGCAGAGGACGGCGGACGGCAGGGCCGGGTCGGGGACGTACGGGGTGACGGCCGGGCGGTCGTTGAGCCAGTCGTCGGTGAGGCGCCAGCCGCCGCGCGTGGCCTTGGCGTGCTTGTCGGCGAGGATGCGGATGATCTCCTCGCCGACCGGGCGGGCGCGCTCGGCGTCGCGGCGGACGCACTCCTCCACGGGCACGTGGGTGAAGTCGTGCACCACGAAGACGGCCTCGCGGCCGGCGACGGCGGCCTTGAGCCGCTTCGGGATGTGCGGGGTGAGATGGGTGTTGTCGACGACGACGTCGAAGCCGTCGTCGACGGCCGCACGGACCGCCGTGTCCTGGATGCCGAGCACGGTCTGCTCGTGGACGTGCGAACGACGCCCGCCGCCGGGCAGGTCGAGCATGGTGCGCAGGTCGTCGAGGTTGACGCGGCGCATCCGGCCCTCGGACTGTTCCTGCAGGGCTCGGGCGGCGGTGGTCTTGCCGGAGGCCGGCAGTCCGGTCATGACGTGGACCACGGGCACGGTCACGTTCGGTTCTCCTCGTCGGTGATGAAGGGGTCGGCGGTCTCGGGGCGCAGCGAGCGCCAGACCAGCAGGTCGGTGGGGCGCCCGTCGAGGCGCATGAAGAGGGCGGAGCGCACGTCCTTGTCGGGCAGCGCACGGACGGCGCGGGCGAACGCGCCCCGGTCGCCCGCGAGGTGAGCCACCGTCGCGTACGCCTCGTCGATGGCGCGCTCGCGCGCGGCGAACTCCTCCTCCAGGCGGGCGATCACGGATCGCACCCACGCGTCGAACTCGTCGGGCACCTGCTCCAGGAGCGCGTCGAGCGGGCGCCCGCCGTCGGAGCGGATGCCGCCGAGCTCGGCCATGGACAGACCGAGGCCCTGCGCCAGGATCTTGGCGGAGGTGCCGGCGAAGCGCTGGATGCCGTGGCCGCGCCAGATGTCGCGCTCGGTGACGCCGGTGACGACCTTGTGGAGCCGCACGTACTCGGCGATCTTCGCCTTGGCGCGGACGCCGGAGGCGAAGCGGAGGACGAAGCCCTCGGCGTCGGTGCCGGTGGCCGGGCTGCCGTCGGGCAGGGTGCTGGAGTCGGTGAGCTTGAGGAGTTCGTCGAGCGGCATGGCCGGGTGCACGGTGACGACCGAGCCGATGCCCTGCCAGTCGGCGGCGGCCTCGGCGAGCGGGACCTCCGTGCCGTCGGGGCCGAAGGCGGCGAGCAGCACGAGGTCGCGGCGGTCGCCGTAGTCGACGACGATCCGGTTCTGCGGGTAGACGATCTCCGCGAGATACGTCACACCCGGCGCGAGCCGCGAGGTGTCGGCGGCGTCGAGGCGGCGCTGCGCCCAGGTGGCCTGGGTGCTGCTGAAGGAGCCCTTGGAGGCGACGTGCCAGCGCCCCTCGTAGTGGAAGACCACGCCGAGGCTGCCGTCGACCTTCTCGTACACCTCGAACGGCTCGTCGGGCAGCGCGGGCGCGTAGGAGCGGCCGGTCCGGTGCTCGGAGACGTTGAAGAACTTGGGCAGCGGCAGGGCGACGATCCGGCCGGTGCGGTCGTCGGCGACGAGGCCGCGGCAGCGCGTGGTGACCTGGTTCCAGACGCCCTCGTACTGGCAGGCCCGGGTGTAGGTGTAGATCGACAGCGGCAGCTCGGGATGTGCCTTGCGCGTCACATGCCCGGCGGCGACGGCGGCGGCCAGCTGGTCGCGCGGCAGCAGCGCGTCGAGAGTCAGGTGCGTCTGGTACGCCTGGCTCATGGGTTCCCCTCCCGTTTTCGTGAAGGCCCATTCTTCTGCGGGGCCAGGGACCTGACCAGCGATTTAGCGTGCGGGCTCCGGAGGGCGGGCCGCGCGGGGGGCGCGAGCGTGCCTCCGGAGCGGGTGCGGGATGCGGGCCGGTGCCCGTGGGCGGGCGTCCGGCCCCGTAGACTCGCCGCCCGAGAAGACTTTGCGGAAGCCGAGGAAGCGAGCTTATGAACTACGCGGACACCACCGCCCCCATCTACGCCGAGCTCATACGCGAGCAGGGGGACGTTCCCGGCGAGGTCCGTCGGACCGCCGAGGAGGTGCTGCGTGACCTCAGCCGTGTGATCCAGATGCCGCCGGCCGGGCTCGCTCCGACCGGTGCGCCGACCGGGGCCCCGACCGGCGGGCAGATGGTACCGGCCGGCGCGCAGCTGGCGCCGATGGCCCCCTCGATGCAGCCCATGCAGCCCGTGCAGCCGTTGGCCCCGATGCAGCCGATGCACCCGCTGCAGTAGCCGCGGCCGGCGCTCCGGCGCGAAGGTGACGTGACGACCGGGGGGTTGTGAGCATGACGGGTACGGACAGCGGGGCGGGGCGGGCGGCCGCCGGGCACGAGCGGGTACGGCGCAGCTACGACGCCGTCGCGGAGGAGTACCGCGCCCGTATCGGCGACGAGCTCACCGGCAAGCCGCTCGACCGGGCACTGCTCGGCGCGCTCGTCGAGGAGGCCGGCGACGGGGCGGTGATCGCCGATCTGGGCTGCGGGCCCGGGCACATCACCGGCTGGCTGGCCGGGCGGCAGCGGCGCGTGGTCGGAGTCGACCTGTCTCCTGCCATGGTCGCGATCGGCCGCGACCGGCACCCGGAGGCCGAGTTCCGCGAGGGGGACCTGCTGCGGCTGCCGGCCCGGGACGGCGAGTTCGGCGCGGCCGTCGCGCTCTACTCCCTCATCCACCTCGCTCCTGACGAACTCTCGCCCGCCCTCGCCGAGATCCGCCGGGTGCTGCGCCCGGGCGCCCCGCTCCTGGTCGCCTTCCACATCGGCACGGAGGTGAGGAACCTCACCGAGTGGTGGGGGCACCCGGTGGACGTCGACTTCCACTACCTGGAGCCGACCGCGGTCACCGGCGCGCTGCGGGAGGCCGGCTTCCGGATCGAGGCCGAGCTGGAGCGGGCGCCCTATCCCCACGAGGCCGCGACGCGGCGCGCGTATCTGCTGGCCCGTCGGGAGGACTGAACGGGCACCGTCGGACGGGCGGCCCGAGACGGAAGACCGGGGTGGGACCGCCGGGCTGGCTGGGGACGACCGCACACCCGCGTGGTATACCAAGCAGGCGTCCCCGTTTTGTATACCAAGCTGTACGGGCAAGCCGGCGGCCGCTCCTTCCCGTCCCGCGCCCCCAGGAGACCCCGTGGCAGCCCAGCCCTCCCCCGGCCCTTCCGTCACCGTGTTCCGCGACGTCCGCCCGCTCGGCGGGGCGACCGTCGATCTCGTCGCCGTCGACGGGGTGCTGGTGGACTCGGTGCCGGCCGGCGCGCCGGCCGAGGTCGTCGACGGCGGCCGGCGGATGGCGCTGCCGACGCTGGTGGACGCGCACATCCACCCGGACAAGACGGCGTGGGGCGAGTCCTGGCGGAGCCGGAAGGCGGCGCAGGGCATCGCCGACTACGTGGCGGGCGACGTGGAGCTGGCTCGCGCGCTGCCCACCCCGGTGGGCGAGCGCGCGTACCGACTGATGGCGCACGCGGCCGCGCAGGGCACGCGCGCGATGCGGGCGCACGCGGACGTGGCTCCGGCGCTCGGACTCGCCGGACTCCAGGGGATCGCCGAGGCGCGGGAGCGGCTGCGCGGGATCGTGGACGTGGAGCTGGTCGCGTTCCCGCAGCACGGCGTCATGCGGATTCCCGGCGTGGTGGAGCTCCTGGAGGAGGCCGCGGCGAGCGGGCTGATCTCGCACGTGGGCGGGATCGACCCGGCCGGGTTCGACGCGACGGGCGGGGCGGGGGCCGTGGACGGCGACCAGCTGGACACGGTGTTCGGGCTGGCCGGGCGGCACGGCCTCGGACTCGACATCCATCTGCACGACCGGGGTGAGACCGGGCTCGTACCGCTGCGGGACATCGCCGCGCGCACCAAGGCGCTGGGCCTGCGGGGCCGGGTGAGCGTCGCCCACGCCTTCGCCGTCGCGCAGTTGTCGGGCAAGGAGCTGGACGAGACGGCGGACCTGCTCGCGGACGCCGGGGTCGCGCTGACCACGGTCGCGCTGTCCGAGGTGACGGTCCTGCCGTTCCGCCGGCTCGCCGAGCGCGGGGTACGGGTCGGGCTCGGCTCGGACGGAGTGCGGGACAACTGGAGCCCGTTCGGCAACGCCGACATGCTGCACCGGGCCTGGCTGGCCGGCTGGGCCCTCGACGCGCGCCTCGACGAGGAGCTGACGGCCTGCTTCGAGCTCGCCGCGCACGGCGGCGCCGAGCTGCTGGGACTGCCCCGGGCGGACCTGCGGCCCGGCGCCCCCGCCGACTTCATGCTCGTCGAGGGCGAGTGCGTGCCGCAGGCCGTGGTCGACGTGCCGCGCCGCGACCTGGTGGTGCGGGCGGGCCGGGTGGTCGCCCGGGACGGCGCCCTGGTCTGAACCGGCGCGCCGCCCCGTACCGTCAGGCGGTGAGGGTCCGCCACAGGAAGGTGTGCTCCAAGGCGCTGTTGTAGGCGGTCTGTTCGTGGTCGCTGGCCCCGGCGTGACCGCCCGACAGCGTCTCGTGCAGCAGCACCCGGTGGCCCAGCTCCCGCAGCCGGGCGGCGGCCTTGCGGGCGTGTCCGGGGTGGACGCGGTCGTCGCGGGTCGAGGTGGTCAGCAGCACGGGCGGGTAGGGCCGGCCGGCTTCGAGGTGGTGGTACGGGGAGAGCGCCGCCAGGTGCGGCCGGTCGGCCGGGTCGTCGGGGTCGCCGTACTCCGCGGTCCAGCTGGCGCCGGCGAGCAGTGTGTGGAAGCGCAGCATGTCGAGCAGCGGTACGTGGCCGACGATCGCGCCGAACAGTTCGGGGCTGCGGACCAGCATCGCGCCCATCAGCAGGCCGCCGTTGCTGCCGCCGCTGATGCCGAGCCGGTCGGGGGTGGTGATGCCGCGCGCGACCAGGTCGCGGGCGACGGCCTCGAAGTCCTCGTAGGCGCGCGGCCGGTCGGCCTTGAGGGCGCTGCGGTGCCACTGGGGCCCGTACTCGCCGCCCCCGCGGATGCCGGCCACCACGTACGTTCCGCCACGGGCGAGCCAGGCGCGGCCGCGCACGGTGTCGTACGCGGGGGTGAGGGAGACCTCGAAGCCGCCGTAGCCGGTGAGGAGGGTGGGGCCGGGGAGTGCGCCGTGGCGGCCGACGACGGTGTACGGGACGCGGGTGCCGTCGGCGGAGGTGGCGAAGTACTGCCGGGCGTCGAGGCCGGTCGCGTCGAAGCGGGCGGGGGCCTGTTTGATGCGCTCGCCGGGTGCGCCGATCTCGCCGCGGTGCAGGGAGGGCGGGATGAGGTGGCCGGTGATGGAGAGGAAGTACTCGTCGCCCGTGTCGGGGTCGGTGTCGGTGAGGGCGGCGGAGGCCAGCGGCGGGATGTCGGCCAGCTCCTGGCGCTTCCAGGCGCCGGGACCGGTCGGCGGGGTGAGGACGTGCATCCGGCTGGCGACGTCCTGGAGGATCTCGAGGACGAGGTGGTTGCGGGTCCAGGAGTGCCCGGCGAGGGCGGTGCGCTCGTCGGGCGTGAACAGGACCTCGGGCTCGCGCCGTCCGGCGAGGAAGTCGTCGAAGCGGAAGGCGAGCAGGGAGCCCGCGGGCTGCCCGAGCCAGGGCGCCTTGGGGGTGACGAGGAGCCAGTCGCGGTGGACGGAGCTGTCGGCGTCGTCGGGGACGTCGATGCGGCGCAGCTCGCCGTCCGCGGCCAGGAGGTGGGTCTCGTGGTGCCAGAAGTCCCGGTAGCGGGAGACGAAGTCGCGCTCGAAGCCCTCGGTCGGGTCGTGCCAGGCGGAGACGACGAGGTCGGACTCGGCGCCCTCGTGGACGAGCGCGGCCTCGGCGAGCGGGGTGCCGCGGCGCCAGCGGCGGACGGTGCGGGGGTAGCCGGAGGCGGTCAGGGAGCCGGGGCCCTGGTCGGTGCCGACGAAGACGTGGTCCTCGTCGATCCAGCCGATGTCGGTCTTGGCCTCGGGCAGCCGGAAGCCGTCCGCGACGAAGGCCCGCTCCGCGAGGTCGTACTCGCGCACCACCACGGCGTCGCCGCCGCCCCGCGCGAGGCTGATCAGCGCCCGCCGGAACGCGGGCCGCAGCACCTGCGCCCCCGCCCAGGTCCAGTCCTCGCCCTCCGCCTCGGCCAGCGCGTCGACGTCGAGCAGCACGTCCCAGGCGGGCTCGTCGGTGCGGTACTCCTCCAGCGTGGTGCGGCGCCACACACCCCGGGTGTGCCCGGCGCCCTGCCAGAAGTTGTAGAGGTGCTCGCCCCGGCGCCGGGTGTACGGAATCCGGTCCGGCGCGTCGAGCACCTCCCGCAGCTCGGCGACGAGCGCCGCGAACTCCTCCCCGCCCGCGAGCTCCGCCTCCGTCTCGGCGTTGCGCTCCCGCACCCAGTCGAGGGCGCGCTCGCCCTCGACCTCCTCCAGCCACAGATACGGGTCGCTCACCTGCGGATCGCTCACGCCGGGTCCTCCTCCTGCTCGTTTCCCCATGTGTCCCCCATGTCGACCATGGTGGACCATGCCACTGACAGCGCGCCCGCCCGACCTCGCCCGACCATCATTGGTTCGCCGATGAACCAATCCATTCCCCACCTCGGCCCCAACGCCTCACCGTCCTCCGCATGTTCACCAATCGATTACTGCACGGCCGTATACCTTTGCGCCTCGTTCCCTCATCCTGTCCTCGGCGTGCCACGAGGGCACAGCGGGACTGGAGAGGCGGGGCATGATTCCCATCAGCCGCAGAGGCTTCGTAGGGATCGGCGCGGGGCTCGTCGCGGGTGCGGCGCTGTCCGGCGGGACGGCGCAGGCGGCCGGGGAGGCGGGCGAGGCGACGTCGGCGGTCGCGGCGGCGGCCACCGGGGCGATCACGGACGTGAAGCACGTGGTGATCCTGATGCAGGAGAACCGGAGCTTCGACCACTACTTCGGCCGGCTGCGCGGTGTGCGGGGCTTCGGCGACCGGGCCGCGGGCAACATCCCGGGCGGCTGGGGCACGTTCAACCAGCCCAGCTGGGGCGGCCGGCAGTACCCGTGGAAGCTGAGCTCCACCCCGCCGGCCGGCGGGGTGGACGGCGAGACCCTCGCGCAGTGCAACGGCGACCTGCCGCACAGCTGGACGTCCCAGCACGCCGCCTGGGACAAGGGGCGGATGGACAACTGGGTCGCGGGCGTGGGCAACGTCCGCACCCTCGGCCATCTGGACCGCGGCGACATACCGTTCCACTACGCCCTCGCGGACAACTACACCGTCTGCGACGCCTACTTCTGCTCGACGCTGAGCGCGACCGGCCCGAACCGCACCTTCCTGTGGAGCGGCAAGGTCGACTCCGGCAGCAAGGACGGCGGCGACGAGTCCGGGCTGACCTGGGAGACGTACGCGGAGGCGCTGCAGCGGGCCGGGGTGAGCTGGAAGGTCTACCAGAACGCCCAGGACAACTTCGGCGACAACGGCCTCGCCTATTTCAAGAAGTTCACCGACGCCAGGCCGGGCGACCCGCTGTACGACCGGGGCATGAGCTCGGTTCCGAAGGTGACCGGCTCGACCCCGGACGACATCGCGGCCGCGATCCGCGCCGACGTCGTCGCCGGCACCCTGCCCCAGGTGTCGTGGGTGGTGGCGAGCGAGGCGTTCTCGGAGCACCCGTACGCCCCGCCGGGCGACGGCGCGCACTTCGTGAACCTGGTATACCAGGCCCTCGCCGCGAACCCCGAGGTCTTCGACTCGACCGTGCTCTTCCTCAACTACGACGAGAACGACGGCTTCTTCGACCACGTGCCGCCGCCGGTCGCGCCGCCCGGGACTCCGGGCGAGTACATCGACGGCGTGCCGATCGGCCTCGGCTTCCGGGTCCCCATGGTTGTCATGTCCCCGTGGACCCGGGGCGGCTGGGTCAGCTCCGAGGTCTTCGACCACACCTCCGTGCTGCGCTTCATGGAGGTCTGGACGGCCGCCCTCGGCACCCCCGCCACCTGCCCCAACATCAGCGACTGGCGCCGCCGGGTCAGCGGCGACCTGACCGGGGTCTTCGACTTCACCCGTCCGGTCTACGGCGTCCCGGCGGGCCTGCCGTCCACCGCGAAGGTCATCGGCCAGGCCACCTGCGGCCCGCTGCCCAACCCGGCCCCGCAGGACAACGCCCTGCCGTCGCAGGAGCCGGGCACGCGACCGGCCCGCGCCGTGCCGTACCAGGTCAACGGCAATCTGGACCGCTTCGAGTTCGGCGCCGCCGGCAAGATCCTCGCCTGGTTCTCCATGACCAACCAGGGCACCGAGGCGCGCCGCACCGCGCACTTCTCGATCCACCCGCACCAGTACCGGGACACCGCCGCCTGGCAGTACACGGTCGACCCGGGCACCACCGCCACCGACTACTTCAACATCGGTCTCGGCTCCGGCTCCGGCAAGTACGACATCTCGATGATGGGCCCCAACCGCTTCCTGCGCCGCTTCATCGGCGACGCCTCCAAGGCCGGCAAGGACATCGAGGTCGCGGCACGCTACGCGACGGAGCCGGGCACCGGGAAGACCGCGATCTACTTCAGGATGACCAACAACGCGTCCACCGCGGTCACCTTCACCATCCGCTCCGACGCCTACCGGTCGGACGGCCCCTGGACGTACACCATGCCGGCGAAGTCGTCCCGCGAGGACTACTTCAACGCGATCGCCTACACCGACGGCTGGTACGACTTCACCGTCCTGGCCGACATCGACGGCACCTGGTCGCGCCGCTACACCGGCCACATCGAGACGGGCGCCCCCAGCGTCTCCGGGTGAGCGCCGCCGCGAGGACCTGCGTGTCCTGCCGCCGTCAGCGCGGGGGCAGGACCGTCAGGACCCGCTCGACGAAGCTCTTGAAGTCGTTCATGAAGTCGGAGAGGAACTGCTGGGTGGTGGGGTCCGTGACCTCGCCGTCCTCACCGAAGAGGCCCGGCGTGAACTGGATGTACGCCTCCGGCGCGTTCATCTGCGGGGAGTTGCAGAAGCTCTAACCCGGTCGGGAGGCCCCGGCGACCGGGGCGGTTCCCCGTCCCGTGGCCCCTCTCTCACCCCTTCACCCCTTCTCCCCTTTTGCCGGATATGCTCAGCTTTCGGATGATGGGTTCGTTCAGTGAGGGTGGACAAGGCGTGGAAAGGCGGTCTTACCCGTGGCTCGACCCAGAATCCTCGTGGTGGGCGCCGGTTTCGCCGGGGTCGGGTGCGTACGGCGCCTCGAACGACGGCTGACCGGACGGGAGGCGGCGATCTCCCTGCTGTCCCCCTTCTCGTACCAGCTCTATCTCCCCCTGCTTCCGCAGGTCGCCTCCGGCGTGCTCACCCCGCAGTCGGTGGCGCTGTCCCTGCGGCGCAGCGAGCGGCACCGGACCCGGATCATCCCCGGCGGCGCGGTCGGCATCGACACCGACGCCAAGGTGTGCGTGGTGCGCACCATCACCGGCGAGCTGACGACCGAGCCGTACGACCATCTGGTCCTGTCCCCCGGCAGCGTCACCCGCACCTTCGACATCCCGGGGCTCGCCGAGCACGCGCGCGGCATGAAGACCCTCGCCGAGGCCGTCTACATCCGCGACCACGTGATCGCCCAGCTCGACCTCGCCGACGCGAGCGAGGACGAGGCCGAGCGGGCGGCGCGGCTGCAGTTCGTGGTGGTGGGCGGCGGTTACGCGGGGACCGAGACGGCGGCCTGTCTGCAGCTGCTCACCCGCAACGCGGTCAGGCGCTATCCGCGGCTCGACCCGGCGCTCATCAAGTGGCACCTTGTGGACATCGCGCCCACCCTGATGCCCGAGCTCGGGCCCAAGCTGGGCGCGGCCGCCCTCGACATCCTGCGGCGGCGCGGGATCGAGGTCTCGCTCGGCGTGTCGGTGGCGTCGGTCGACGACGAGAACGTGACGCTCACCGACGGCCGGGTGCTGCCCTGCCGGACGCTCATCTGGACGGCGGGCGTCGCCGCGAGCCCGCTGATCGGGACGCTCGGCGCGGAGACGGTGCGCGGGCGGCTCGTGGTCGACGCGGACATGAGGGTGCCGGGACTCGACGGCGTGTACGCCATGGGCGACGCGGCCGCCGTGCCGGACCTGGCCAAGGACGAGGAGGGCGCGATCTGCCCGCCGACCGCCCAGCACGCGATGCGCCAGGGCAAGGCGCTCGCGGACAACCTGGTCGCGGTCCTGCGGGGCGAGCAGACCCAGCCGTACCACCACAAGGACCTGGGCCTGGTGGTGGACCTCGGCGGGCTCGACGGCGTCTCGAAGCCGATGGGCGTCGAGCTCCACGGCATGCCGGCCCAGGCGGTGGCCCGCGGCTACCACTGGGCGGCGCTGCGCACCAACGTGGCGAAGGCCCGGGTGATGACGAACTGGCTGCTCAACGCGGTGGCCGGCGACGACTTCGTCCGCACCGGCTTCCTGGCCTCGAAGTCCGGCACCCTGAAGGACTTCGAGTACACGGACGCCTATCTGACCCCGGACCAGGTACGCGCCCACACGGCGTCGTTGCGCGCCGGCAAGTCCTGACGCCCGGCGGGGCGCTCCAGGGCTGGTCCAGCCGTCTCCCCCGCACGGCCGGACCAGCCGCCCAGCCGCCCAGCCGCCCAGCCGCCCAACCGCCCAGCCGCCCAGCCGCCCAACCGGATGAGCCGGATGGTCCGGATGAGCCCGATCGCCTTGTCAGATGTCGATCACACGGCAGGCGTTGGGCGGAACGACGCCGCTGTCCTCAGCGGCCGATGACCGGCGCCGGGCCCATGACCACGACCGGCTCGCGCGTCGGGTCGAGCGCGCGCAGCAGCTCCTCCATGTTCTCGCGGGGCAGCGACACGCACGCCTGGGTGGGGCCGCCGTGGTCGACGTGGATCCAGACGCCGCCGCCCTTCTCCGGGCCGAGCGGGCGCTCCTTGTCCAGGGGCGTGGTGCCGGGGACACGGTTGTAGTCGATGGCGACGACGTAGTCGAAGGAGCCTTCCAGGTCCTCCCCGAGGAAGCCGGTGCCCGACACGGCGAACTCCTCGTCCTGGTCGTACGGGAGGCGGGAGCCGGGGTCGGGGAGCCGGCCGCCCGCGTCGCCGAGCCGGAAGACACCGGTCGGCGAGCGCAGGTCGCCCGCCACGTGGGCCTCGGTCCAGCCGTTCAGGGCGTTGTGGCCGGTCCAGGGCCCGGCGACCCTGCGCCATCGGCCGGCCGGCTCCCGGTCGTAGAGCACCGCGGTGACCACGTTGCCGTCGGCGCTGTCCCCGCGCACCACGAGGACCTGGCCGGCGTCGCGGGGGATCCGGGCCTGGGTGACCGGGCCGACGCCCGGGACGCGGGCCGGGACGGGGGCGCGGGCAGGCCCAGGGGCAGGGGTGCGGGCCGGGGCACGGTGGGTGGCGTCGGGCCCGGCCTGTGCAGCCGGCTTCGCCGGGCCCATGGCGGGCGGGGCGGCCGGTGGTCGCTGTGCGGCGGCGCAGCCGGTGAGCGCCAGGGCCCCGGTCAGGGCGCAGGTCAGCACCGTGGCGGTGCCCTTGCGGACGGGCATGGATCGGCGACCTCCGTGGCGGGCGGGGCAGTGCGGCCATCCGTACCCGGTCCGCACGCGGGCGTGTCGCCCCGCACGTACGCCCTCACTCGTCCGGGCGACCTGGACAAAGCAGTTGACGGGGTGACACGTGCACGGGTTACCTCCCCACCATGACCGACCTGCGCATCGTTCCCGTCGACCCGGCCGACACCGCGGCCGCGCCCGCGCTGCTGGCGGACTGGCGACTGATCCACAACGCCGTCATCCCCACGGCGCCGCTCTCCGCGACCGAGGTGCGCGAGCGCGCGGGCCGCAACCGCCTGGCGGTCGCCTACGCGGACGGCGTACCGGTCGGCTGCTCCACCGTCCGCCCGCCGGACGAGGAGACGCCCGCGGCCACGGTCATCTCCCGGACCCTGCCCGGGTACCGGGGTCGGGGTTACGGGACAGCGCTGTACGAACAGGGCCTGACGCAGGCCCGGACGCTGAGCGAGGCGGGTGTGGAGACCGTGGTGCTCGCGAGCAACACGGAGGGCCTGCGGTTCGCGCTGGCACGCGGCTTCGTGGAGACGGAGCGGTATCTGCTGCCGGGCGACACGGTGCCGTTCGTGACGCTGCGCCTCGACGAAACCGCAGACGAGACCACGGACGAGGTCACGGACGAGACCACGGACAAGGTCACGCACGAGGTCACGGACGAGACCGCGGACGAGGTCACGGCCGGGACCACGCACAGGTCCGCTGGCAGGACGGCGACCGGGCGGCCGTAGCCGCGGCCGTAATTCGCTGGACCGATCACCCGGAGTGCGGCACCATCGGCACATGATCGACAGAATCGAGCACCTCTCCGCCCGGTGAGCGCCCAGGAAGAGCGCACGCCGCTCGCCTCTCGGCCCTCCTTGTACGAACGCGCCCTCCGCGCCCCGGAGGAGGACGCCCTCCCCGACGAGCCGCCCGAGCCGGAAGGCCCGGGGTTGCGCGGCCGGAAGGCCGCCGCTGCCGTACGGGCATCCCTCGGTCCGCTGCTCGCCGGGCCCGACACCCCGGCGGTGCTCGACGAGCTCCACCGCCGGCTCGCCGAACTCCCCGTCCGCACCGGCCCGCTGGTCGCCGCCGTCCTGTCCGTGCCGCTCGACGACGAGGCCACGGCCCGTGCGATCGGCCGCCGTCTGGTCCGTACGGGCACGACGCGCCGATCGGTGAGCCTGGGCGTGGCGCTCCTGCGGCGGCTCGGCGAGCCCGAGGACGTGCCGTATCTGGTGGTGCTGTCCCGGCTGCGCAGGCTTTCCCGCCTGACGGTGACGGCCCTGGAGCGGCTGGATCCGCGGACCGCGGCGCTGCGCTGGCTGGACATCCGGGTCCGCGGGCCCGAGCTCCGCCCGCTGGTGGACGCGCTGTTGTCCGACCCGGTGCCGGACGTCCGGGAGCTGCTGATCCGGCAGCCTCTGGACGCCGGGACCGTGGGGCCGGCGCCGGCCCGGCGGATCGCCGAGGCCACCGCCCTCGCCGGCCTCCTCGACCGGGACGCGGTGGATCCGCGCCTCCTCGCCCAGGCCGCACGGCTGCTCGTCCGGATGGCGAGCCAGCAGGACTACGAGGCCGAGGTCCTCCAGTACGGCGAGGCGGTGGCGGCCTGCGACGCCCTGGTCCGGCGTGCCCCGGCGCTCCCGCCGAGTGTCGGCCACGCCGCCGTGCTGCTCTCGCTCGCCGTGGACCTGCACAGCGGGCCGACCCACCTCCTGCCCTGGCGGGACGGGCAGCGCGAACAGCTCCTGGACGTGCTCGGGGCGCTGCTCGCCTCTCCCGCCTGGGCCCACACCCTGTCGGAACCCGCCGCGGACGCCCCGCCGGCCGTGCGGCGTCGCGCGGCCTGGCTGCGCCACACCGCCGAGCGGGTCTTCCGGGCGCCCGAGCCGCCCACCACCCGGCTCCGGATCGAGATCCTCTCGCGCGACCCCGCCGACGCCACGGAGCGGGTCGAGACCCGGTTCCTGATCGACGGCCGCCCGCTGGTGCCGGAGGTCTTCGGGCGCGGCTCGGGCAATTCGCCCGAGTACTTCCTCGACGGGGGCGCGCTGCGCGCCGGCGAGGAGCCGCGCGAGGTGCAGCTCGCGGAGGCGTGGTGCACCGAGGGCTGTTGCGGCGCGCTGTGGGTGACGGTCGTCCGGGAGGGTGACCAGGTGGTGTGGCGCGACTGGCGCCACCCCGGCCGGCTCCCGTCCGGCGCGCCGGCGCCCGAGCTTCCCGTGTACCGCTTCGACGCCGCCGGCTACGACGCCGAGCTCGCCCGGGCGGCCGGCGACGACCGCTGGTCGTGGCCGGCCCGCACGACCGGACGGCTGCTCGCCGCGGCGCTGCGGGATCGTCCGGAGCTGCTCACCCGCTGGGAGGCGCGGTTCGACTGGGCGGGTGCCGACTACCGGGACCCGGACACGACGGCCGTGTGGTTCAGGGGCGCGGGTTCGGCCGGCTCGGACGAGCCGGAGCCGCAGTTCGTCTGGCGGCTGCCCGAGGACGGGGCTCCCCCGGCCGAGCGGGCGGCGGCGGCGCTGCGCCGGCTCGAGCGGGAGGACCCGAGGGGGTACGCCGGCCCACCGTGAGGCCGCGGCCGGACCGGTCCCCGCCATGGCTGACGATCCGTCAGATCCATCGTGTCACGTCTCTGGGAACCTCACCGCCCCGGCGCTACCCTCCGCGCATGATTCCGACCGTGGTGTGGGGAACCGGAAATGTCGGGCGCGCGGCCATCCGGGCCGTCGACGCCCATCCGGCGCTCGAACTCTCGGCCGTCCTCGTCGCGAACCCCGCCAAGGTCGGCCGGGACGCGGGCGAGCTCGCCGGGCTCGGGCGCCGGCTCGGCGTCGCCGCCGGGGACGACGTGGCCGCCGTCCTGGCCCGGGGCCCGCGGGCCGTGGTGTACGCGGCGTCCGGGGACCTGCGCCCGGACGAGGCGCTGGCCGACGTCGTACGGGCGGTACGGGCCGGGGCCGTCGTGGTGACGCCCGCGCTGTATCCGCTGTACGACCACCGGAGCGCGCCGCCCGAGTTCCGCGAGCCGGTCCTGGCGGCGGTCGAGGAGGGCGGCGGCTCGCTGTTCGCCTCGGGCGTGGACCCCGGCTGGGGCAACGACGTGCTGCCGCTCCTGGTGAGCGGGCTGGGCTCCACCGTGGAGGCGATCCGCTGCCAGGAGATCTTCGACTACTCGACGTACGAGCAGGAGGAGTCGGTCCGCCACCTGGTCGGCATGGGCCAGCCCATGGAGTACGAGCCGCCGATGCTGCTGCCCTCCGTGCCGACCATGGTGTGGGGCGGCCAGCTGCGGCTGATGGCCCGGGCGCTCGGCGTCGAGCTCGACGAGATCCGCGAGACGCTCGAGCGGCGGCCGCTGGCGGCCACCGTGCGGACCCGGACGATGGGCGAGTTCACGGCGGGCACCCAGGGCGCGGTGCGCTTCGAGGTGCAGGGGATCGTCGACGGCGAGCCGCGCCTGGTGATCGAGCACGTGACCCGGATCCATCCGGACTGCGCCCCCGACTGGCCGGTGCCGCCGGACGGTTCGGGGGCGCACCGGGTGGTCGTGGAGGGCCGGCCGCGGATCGAGGTGACGGTCGAGGCCTCGGACGAGGGCGAGAACCGGTCCGCGGGCGGGAACGCGACCGCCGTGGGCCGTCTCGTGGGGGCCGTCGACTGGCTGGTGGAGGCGGAGCCGGGGCTGTACGACGCGCTGGACGTGCCGTTGCGCCCGGCGGTGGGGAAGCTGGGAAGGAGACCGCGGTGATCATCGACATTCCCGAGGGGCAGGAGCCGATCGGGTACGTGTGGGGCGACATGGTGCCCGGGATCGGGATGGCGGCGGCGAACTTCTCGCTGTCCGTGTACGCCCATACGACGCTCGGGCTGCGCGAGTTCGAGGCGGCGCGGCTGCGGATCGCGCAGATCAACGGGTGCCGGTTCTGCCTGGACTGGCGCACGGACCGGGACGGCGAGAAGGTCGAGGAGGCGTTCGCGGACGCGGTCCTCCAGTGGCGTACGACGGATGCCTTCGACGAGCGGACCCGGCTCGCGGCGGAGTACGCGGAGCGGTACGCCCTGGACCACCACAACCTGGACGAGGGGTTCTGGGCGCGGATGACGGCCGCGTACAGCCAGGTGGAGATCGTGGAGCTGACGATGAGTCTGGGCTCGTGGCTGGCGTTCGGCCGGCTCAACCGGGTGCTGGGGCTCGACACGGTGTGCGTGCTGCCGACGCACTGAGCCGTACGGAGCCGTACGAGCCATACGCGGCCATACGCAGCCCTACGGAGCCGTACGGAAAGGGGGCCGGCCGGGATCTCCCGGCCGGCCTCTCGTCGTGGCCCGTCCGCCCGCCCTCAGAGGTCGGTGGCGATGATCTTCTCGATGTTGCGTTCGGCGAGCGCCGTGATGGTGACGAACGGGTTGACGCTGGTGCTGCCCGGGATGAGGGCGCCGTCGATGACGTACAGCCCGTCGTATCCGTGCAGCCGGCCGTAGTTGTCGGTGGCCTCGCCGAGGACGGCGCCGCCGAGCGGGTGGTACGTGAGATGGTCGCCCCAGATCTTGTAGGCGCCGAAGAGGTCGGTCCGGTAGATCGTCCCCTCCTTGGCGTTGATGGTGTCGAAGATGGTCTTCGCCGCGTCGATGGAGGTCTGCTTCCAGGCCCGGTCCCAGCCGAGGTCGACGCGTCCGGTGGTCGGGTTCCAGCTGAACTCGGCGCGGTGCGGGGTGCGGGTGATGGAGAGGTAGAAGGACGCGTAGGTCTCGATGCCGGTGGGCAGCGGGGCCACCTCGGCGAAGGCGCCGCCGCGGTCCCAGTTGTCGATGCCGGCGGTGGGCATCGAGGACTGGAGCGTGCCGGTGGGGTCCCACATGTGGTTGGCCCGGCCGCACATGACGTTGCCGTTGTCGCCCCAGTTCTTGCCGACCCGGTCGTTGAGCGCGGGCAGCGCGCCGGTCGCCCTGAGCCGGGTGAGCAGCTTGCTGGTGCCGACGCTGCCGGCGGCGAAGAACACCCGGTCGGCGGTGACGCTCTTCGTCTCGACGACGGTCCCGGTGGTGTCGAGGCGCTCGATGGTGACGGTGTAGCCGCCGCCGGCCGCCGGCGTGACGCCGGTGACCTTGTGCAGCGGCGAGACGGCGACCCGGCCGGTCTCGGCGCAGCGCGCGAGATAGGTCTTCTGCAGGCTCTTCTTGCCGTGGTTGTTGCCGTAGATGACCTCGGCGTCGAGGGCGGACTTCGGTACGGCCCCGACGGCCTCCTGCTTCATGTAGTCCCAGTCGTAGACGTTGGGCACGAAGACGAAGGGGAAGCCGGAGCGCTCGGCGTGCTTGCGGCCGACCCGCGCGTACTGGTAGCAGTCGGCGTTCTCCCACCAGGTCCGGTCGACGGAGGTGACGCCGAGGCCCTCGTTGGCGCGCGGGTAGTAGACCCCGTACATCTCGCCGGGGTCCACGGTCGGGAGCAGGCTGGGGAACACCTCCTGGCGCGGGGTGACGGCCATGCCGCCGTTGACGAGCGATCCGCCGCCGACGCCCCGCCCCTGGTAGACGGTGATGCCGGCGAAGTCCTCGGCGTCGAGGATGCCGGTGTAGAGGGGCACGTCCTTGTCGAGCGGATAGCCGAGGAACTGGCTGATCGGCTGCTTGGTGCGGGTGCGCAGCCAGAACGAGCGGTAGTCGGGCCTGGTGGTGTTGGCGAAGATCTTCCCGTCGGACCCTGCCGTGTCCCAGGCCATCCCCATCTCGACCATGTGCACGTCCACCCCGGCCTGCGCGAGCCGCAGCGCCGCGACGGACCCGCCGTACCCGGTCCCGACGACGAGCGCGGGCACCCGCGCGCCGTCCGGAATGGGCGCGCAGAGCCCGGCGGGGGTGGTGGCGGTGGTGTCCGCGCTCGCCGTACCGGCGTGGCCGGCGAGCGCGAGACCGCCCAGCAGAGAACCGGTTCCCATGACGAACCGACGACGTGTCAGACCTCTGGATGCCGAGGCCGGAAAGGATCTGTCACTCACGTGATGTTCCTCACTCTGGAGTGAATGGGAACATGTTCTACTGGCGGGTTCTTGGGAAGTCACGAGAAACCAACGGGTAACTTAGGCCGGATTGCACCCCCCGCGATCACATACCTGACACAAAATCGCACCCCCGCGCGACGAACATCCATGCGGGCCTGATAGATGTTCACCCCTGGTCGTCGATCTGCCGCCTGAAGGTGTGCGCGGACGGCGCCGGGGGGGTTTCACGCAACACGGGTCCGGGCGCTGGCGCCCTGCCCGGAGTACCACTGCTCCGTCTCTCCTTCCCGGGCCGCTCCCTGCCTCACGGGCGCGCACGACGCGGAACGTGAAAGGGAGCGTGTGCATGGGCCGAACCGCCCGTGAGAAGGCATTGAGATGGGGTGCGGCCGCCGTCGCCGCCCTGGCGGTCAGCACGGCCGCCGTCCCGGCTTCGGCCGTGGCCGCCGCCCCGGCGGACGACCCGGGTCCGCAGCGGGTCGGCTCGGCGCCGAAGGTGCCGCGGGGCGCCGTCCGCACGGCGGACCCGGCCCCCGGGCAGAAGCTCGAACTGAGCGTCGTCCTGGAGCCCCGTGACCCGGCCGCGCTGCGACGCTTCGTCACCGAGGTGTCCACGCCCGGCTCGCCGCGCTACCGCCAGTACCTCGGTACGGGCGAGTTCGCCAAGGTCTTCGGCGCCGAGCCGCAGGCCGTGGAGAAGGTGCGCGCCGAGCTCACGGCGAAGGGCCTGACCGTCGGCGCGCTGGACTCGGACGGGCTCACGCTGCCCGTCACCACGACCGTCGCCGGCGCGTCGAAGGCGTTCGGTACCGAGTTCGACGGGTACCGGCTGAACGGCCGGTCCGGCGTCCTCAACACCGCCGCCCCGGCCTTCGACGGCCGGGTCGCGGACGAGGTGCGCACCGTCGTCGGCCTGAACACCCTGTCGTCGTACCAGCCGCGCAACACCGGCACCAAGGGCCACGGCGTCGTCCAGGGGTCGGACTCCGACGGCACCGGCGCGACCGGCCCCCAGCCGCGGCTGACCGGCACCACCCCGGCCCTGTGCTCCGACGTCAAGACCCTGTTCTCCGACAACGGATGGACCGACGGTCAGGACTACTGGAGCGCCAAGTCGCTGGCGACGCAGTACAACATGGCGAACCAGCCGAACGTGCAGACCGGCACGACCGTCGCCGTGTACTCGCTGGAGAACTACGACCCCAAGGACATCGCGTCCTACCAGGCCTGCCACGGCACCAAGGCCTCGGTGACCGCGGTACGGGTCAACGGCGGCCCGACCGAGCCGGCGGACCTCAACACCCAGGTCGGCCTGGAGACCGCGCTGGACATCGAGACCATCATCGGTCTCGCCCCGCAGGCCAAGATCCTCGTCTACCAGGGCCAGAACACCTGGACCGAGGGCACGGCCACCTACCGCAAGATCGTCGCCGAGAACCGCGCCAAGGTCGTCTCGGTCAGCTGGGGCCTGTGCGAGATGAACACCCCGGCGGACGTCATGGCAGCCGAGGACCTGGTCTTCCAGCAGGCCGCGGCGCAGGGCCAGAGCATCGTCGCCGCCTCCGGCGACAGCGGCTCGACCGGCTGCTACACGCCCGGTGACGCCAACGGCAACCCGGACCCGACCGTCCCCAACCAGAACCAGCTGGTGACGGACTACCCGGCCTCCTCGCCGTACGTCCTCGGCGTCGGCGGCACCACCATGCGCACCTCGGTCTCCAGCCAGACCACCTGGACCGGCTCCGGCGGCGGCGTCTCGCGCCGCTCCACCCTGGCCGCCGACGGCTTCCAGGCCGGCCGCACCGGCGCCGGCTACGCGGACCTGTGCTCCGCGGCCGCCGGCACCACCTGCCGCCAGGTCCCGGACGTCTCCGCGGTCGGCGACGGCGCCACCGGCTACCCCGTCGCCTTCGGCCAGAACAACGGCCAGGTCTGGTGGATCATCGGCGGCACCAGCGGCGCCGCGCCCGTCTGGGCCGCGCTCCTCGCCCAGGCGGACCAGGACCTGGCCTGCCAGGCCAACGGCGCCGTCGGCTACGTCCACCCCGCGCTGTACAAGCTGGCGTCCACGGCCTTCCGTGACGTCACCACCGGCAACAACAACGAGACGCTGTCCGGCTACTCCGGCGGTCTCTACCAGGCGGGTACGGGCTACGACCTGGCCACCGGCCTCGGCGCGCCCAACGGGCGCGAGGTCGTCACCGGTCTGTGCAAGGCCGTCGCACCGTCCCCGGCCTCCCGGTTCAACGCGCTGCCGCCGGCCCGCATCCTCGACACCCGCGCGGGCATCGGCCGCACCGGCACCACGCCGGTCGCCTCCTACGGCACCGTGAAGCTGAAGGTCACCGGCGTGGGCGGCGTCCCGGCGACCGGCGTCAGCTCGGTCGTCATGAACGTCACCGCGGTCTCGCCGACCGCGGGAGGCTTCCTCACCGCGTACCCGACCGGCAGCACCCGCCCGAACTCGTCCAACATGAACTGGCTGAAGGGCCAGATCGTCCCGAACCTGGTGACCGTCCCGGTCGGCAAGGACGGCTCGGTCGACCTCTACAACGCCAGCAGCGGCACGACGCACTTCATCGCCGACATCTCGGGCTACTACTCCACCCAGGCCGGCGGCGGCACGTACCTGCCCACGGGCCCGGCCCGCATCCTCGACACCCGCGCGGGCATCGGCTGGACCGGCACCTCCCCGGTGGCCGGCAAGGGCACCGTCTCGCTGACGGTCGCGGGCGCCGGCGGCGTCCCGGCCACGGGCGCCACCGCGGTGGTGCTCAACGTCACGGCGACGGCGCCGACCTCGGGCGGCTACCTCATCGCGTACCCGAGCGGCACCACCCGCCCGAACGCGTCGAACATCAACTGGCTGACCGGCCAGACCCGGCCGAACATGGTCGTCCTGCCGATCGGCCCGGACGGCAAGGTGAACCTGTACAACGCCGGCTCCGGCACCGTGCACTTCATCGCCGACGTGTTCGGCTACTTCACCGACGGCACGCAGGGTGCGACCTTCCACTCGGCGGGCCCGGCCCGGCTGCTCGACACCCGGTCCGCCCTGGGCACGTCCACGACCACCCCGCTGCAGAGCGGCACCAACCTGGTGCTCAGCCTGAACGACGGTCACACGCTGTCCAACGCCAAGGCCGTCGTCCTCAACGTCACGGCCACGGCCCCGACCGCGGGCGGCTTCCTGACCGTGTGGCCCGACGGCACCACCCTGCCGAACGCGTCCAACCTCAACTGGACCACCGGGCAGACGGTCGCCAACCTCGTCACGGTCCCGGTCGTCAACGGAAAGATCGATTTCCGGCCGAAGGGCGGCACGGTGCACGTGATCGCCGACCTCTTCGGCTACTACTCCTGATCGACCGCTGAACCTCTGGTCGACGGAGTCCCCAGGGCCCCGTCCCCGCCGCGCGAGC